>JBHHXN010000002.1:0-116999 GCA_046757025.1 bacterium | reverse complement strand
CGGAGCCAGATGCGTACCCCCATCCTGAAAACTCACCGTCACCGTACCGGAGGCCGAATTCTGAAAACTATCCTGCGCATTCGAAACCGACAAACTGAAACCCACCCCCGCCGTCTGTGCACCCGGATCGCTCAACGTAAAACTCGCTATCGACGACGCACTCACCGTAAAAGGTGCCGTGTCATCCGTTACCGAACCACTCGTTCCACGCAAGATCACCCCGCTCTCGGCCAACACCAACGTCTGCGTCGCGCTGCCGCTGCCTCCTGTCACTGTGATCGCATTCAACGTCGGCGGTGTGCTATCCGGAGCCAGATGCGTACCCCCATCCTGAAAACTCACCGTCACCGTACCGGAGGCCAAGTTATTAAAACTATCACGTGCATCAGAAACCGAAAGACTAAAACCCACGCCTGCTGTCTGCGCACCCGGATCACTCAATGTGAAACTCGCTATCGGACCGGCTGAAATGGTTACTTCTGCATTATCTGAAATTCCTCTCGGCCCGACGAGATTGATTGTGTAATTTCCCTTTGTCTGTGAATTGGTGACAATGCCAAATGTAATTTCCGGATTTGAAACGGTTACCGTATCTCCGCCCACCGTTCTGTTAATGGTGATGGTATCATTGGAAACCGAAACTGTGAAAGATCCATCAATTGTAGTAGAAGATACAGAGTTTACACCTGTAATATTAAAGCCAGAACTTGCCGGAAAAATTATTAGTAAGCTGTCGCTTGGAAATAAAGTGTCTGTAGCTGCTAAAGAGAAATTAAATGTATAATTTGATGTGGCTCCGGCCGTAAAATCCGCGTTTGTAATTGAACCTGCACCAAGCGTTCTTGATCCAACAACTACGAATGAAAAAGAAATGATTGATATGAGTAAAAATTTTTTTTGTGGTGAAACTTTCATATAAAAAGAAATCGCTTCCCTTCAACTTATTATTCGAAACTACTCCTGTTTAATAAAACAAGATTGTTTCAAAACGGAACACTCTTACAAAAATTACGATTAATTTAAAAAGGATTTTATCAAAATGCAAACTTTATACCACTAAATCATTATTATTTTTTTAAGTTGGTGCTGATTGCAGTTTCAATTTATTTGAGAATCGCCCGCAAAAGAATCAAAAATCCTTTGCCGTCGTTTTCCGCTAATTTCAGGTTTTTATCTGCTTTCTTGTAATTTTGATTTATTTTAAGGGCTTTTCTAAATTCCTCCAGCGCTTTTAAAAACAGGTTTCGACATTGAATTAAATAGGCCACGCCGAGATTGTTACGGGCGTCCGCATAGTTGGGATTTTGTTCGATAATTTCCCGCAACTTCTCAACGTATTCAGTTATGTAACTATCATCCTTCCCTTTGCCGCCGTACATGAATTTCAAATAAAACTCGTTTTCAATGTTAGAAACATGGGTTAATATGTCGCGCGGTCTGATCAACAGAAATTCATCAATCGCTTCTTTGAATGACTTTTGATTGACAAGATTCATAACCTTCTGAAAATTGGGAATGTGCCGATCTATCATCTTCTCAGCGGCAATGGTCAGATGCTCAAGAGCGGTTTGTTCGGTCGCGGCGTCCACAACTCCGTCCTCGGTTTCCGAACCCGCGGCCTGTGCCAGAATAGCCATCCCCAAATGATAGTGTGCCCCAATATAATTCCGATTTAACTCGATGGCTTTTTGCAGATGCACAACGGCCTCCGAAAATTTCTCTTTATACAAATACGCGATTCCTAAATAATTTTGCATGTCAGCAAAATTGGGGGCTTGATCGGCGCCTTTGCAAAGAACATTCACAGCCTCGTCCAGTGATTCGTAAATAATCAGTGCCTTGCCTAAATTTGCATACACTTCTGAAAAATTTGGATCGATTTCCAAAGCCAGATTGAATTGCTCAACGGCCTCGTCTAACAAATTTTTTCTTAAAAATAATAGCCCCAATTTGTTGGATGAATTTGCGTGCCGAACCGTTTTTACTTTTTCATAAATGTAATACAGAACTTCCATTTCAGTAATTAATTCCTGATGAAGTTCGTTCATCTTATTTTCAATTTCCTGTTCGGAAGTGCCATCGCCGGAGTAAATTTCCCTGGACTCGATTACCTGGCCTTCATTGAATACATTCGAGATAATTATTTTCTCCGATTCAGAATAATTGGTCTGCACATGAAATTTACGATCCCCGACCAAAACATCGTTGTTTAATCCTAAGCTCTCCATAGGTCTGTACTCACTGTGTTAATTATTATACTGTTATTTTTTTGATGATGAAATTAATGACGTTGTTGATAAAGTCGAAGAAACGTTCAGCTTGAGTCCCTACTTGCGTTCCGGAAAGGTCGTAACTTGCTGTTTTTCCGTCATACTTAGACTTTGCTCAGCATGAGGGCTGAGGGCAAAATGGACTTTATCAACAGAATCATTAATATTTAAATCTTTTTAAATGTTACAAAGATCATTTCATTAAATTATTTAAAAAGTTTTAACAAAACCGCTATCCGTGCTTCACTCAATTTCAAGACGATTAAATCAGATTTGGACATTACAAAATGGAAAGTCTGGCAGCGAATTTTCAGAAAAAAATTCCTAAAAATTGAAAGGGTGGAGTAACAAAAAATCCGGTCCGTGGATTGCATTTTCTATCAGTTTATTTATCGGTAAACTACTATTATTTCTTTAATTTTCTTCAATCAATATCTTATAATCGGAAAGATGTTTTGTGCATTGCATGAAAAAGTAAAATGTGTTTTTTGGCTCCCGCGATTCACTCGATTTTCCAGTTTGGTTCATTTGGAACTGATCTCATTCAAATAAATGGCGTCGCAATGGTAATGGACAACGGCACTCTCTATTCTTACAATAAGGCCGTGATACATGCGACATCGACGATGTCTTGCCAGCTGCATCCGCGGGAAAGGTCGCTGGCTGGCTTGGCTAATCCTTGCATTATCGGTCCAATGGCCTTGGCTTTGGCCAATCTTTCTGTCAGTTTGTAAGCAATATTTCCCGCATCGAGGTCCGGAAAAATGAGTACATTGGCTTGACCTGCGACCGGACTGTCAGGCGCTTTGGAAGCGGCTACGGAATCCACTATTGCGGCATCCACCTGAAGTTCACCGTCAATCATTAAATCTGGTTTCTTCGTGCGGGCCATTTCGACGGCCTTCTGCACCTTTTCCACCATTTCATGTTGTGCACTCCCTTTCGTTGAAAACGAAAGCATAGCCACACGGGGCTCTTCACCGGTCAGACGGCGATGTGTACCCGCCGAAGATATGGCAATATCCGCTAATTGCTTTACGTCGGGTTGTGGAACCACCGCACAATCCGCATAAGTCAGAACGCGACGGTCCGTCAACTCCATTTCAAACGTGCTCGATACCAAAGAAACACCGCTGGTGAGACCGATGGCCTGAATCGCTGCCCGTAATACGTCTCCGGTTGTGTTGACACTGCCTGCCACACTGCCATCACAAATACCCACTCTCACCAGCATTGCCCCGAAATAAAGCGGCTGACGAATAACTGCTTCGCTGTTTTCTAGCGAAAGGCCTTTCTCCTTTCGCAGCTCATAAAAGATATCACGAAACTCAGTAACTAAGGGAGAATTGAAAGGATCCACCATTTCGACGCCGTTGACGTCGATAGAATATTGAGCAGCGGTTTTTTTGATTTTCTCTTCGCTTCCTAACACAACGCACTTAAGAAGACGATTCGCAGTTAAAAATTCTACCGCTTGCAAGACGCGCTTTTCGTCTCCCTCGGGAAACACCAATTTCCTTTGAGCACGTTGAGCTTTTAGTTTTATTTGCTCCGTGAATCTCATGACAGTTGGTACTTGCTCACCAATCTTTTATGAACCAACTCAGGTACAAAAGAGCTCACATCGCCCTGAAATTTCGCGACCTCTTTAACGATAGTTGAATTCAGGTAGGTGTATTTTTCATTTGGCATGAGAAAAACCGTCACGATGCTATCAGCTAATTTTCGGTTGACCAGCGCCATTTGAAATTCATATTCGAAATCCGTAATTGCGCGCAATCCTCGCACGATCACATGTGCACTTTTTTTTCTAGCATAATCCATCAGAAGTCCGTCAAAAGACTCCACTAAGACATTTTCCAAACGCGTGGTGGATAAAGTTATCATATCGATCCGTTCTTCTACCGAAAACAAAGGAACCTTGGCAGGATTGGTTGTAACCGCAACGATAACCCTGTCAAATAAACTTACTGCGCGTTGGATAATATCCAGATGCCCATTTGTTATGGGATCAAAGGTGCCGGGATAAATAGCAATTTTTTTCTTTTCAGGCATATCGATAGAATGAAACTTCCGATTCTCCCTGTCGTTTTCGTACTTTGAGTATGAAGGATCCTATTTGTGTATTTAAGTTCAACTTCGAAGCATGCTCGACAATTAACCAGCCCTCTTCGGCAAGCAACTCATTTTTATCTACAATATGGATGGTTTGTTGCAAAATTGTTTCTGCATAAGGAGGATCCGCAAAAATCAGATAAAATTTCTCATTGGAGGACGTCAGTTTTTTTAGCGCACGAATGGCTGAAACCTTGACAATTTCCGCCCGTTCCTCAAAATTGCTAAGTGTTAAATTTTTTTTTATAATTGAAAGGGCTCGTGAATTGTTTTCAATAAAAATAGCCCTGGCCGCGCCACGGCTCAAGGCCTCAATCCCTAAACTGCCACTCCCAGCAAATATATCTAAAACCGGTTTATTTCTAAAACGGTTGTCAATAACATTGAAAATGACTTCTCTAAAACGGTCTGTCGTTGGTCTTATCGGGCTATTTTTTACAGATGCTAATTTGAGCCCTTTTTTACTGCCGGAAATTATCCGCATGGCGTACTGAATGCGAAATATTATGAAGGCTCGTAAATGTTCAAATTTATCACCAAAACCAGATTTTCATCACTAAAGTTTGTTCTGTCTGATGACACGATCAGCACTTTTGTCAATTCAATATTTAAACTTTGCGCTTCAAGATCGGCGAAAAAGTCAAGCAGCCCGGCTTTGCTTCCGTTTAATCGCATGAGAATGGGCACTTTCATGAATCCATCGGACAATCTACTTGGCAAAGATTTCAATTGTCTAATCTGCAAACCCGCCCGGCTTGCCAAACTTTTGATTGTGTCATTAAATTGGTTCACGTTCACAAAGTCCACGAACCCGCCCGCATCTGCATCACCGGAGCCAGAAACAGATGCCGAAACCAGCACTTTTTCAAATCCCTGACCGTTACCAGTTATTTGATTTTCAGATAAAACTGAGAAATTATTGCGGCCGAAGTATTGATTTAGTTGTTGAGTATAATCATTCGCTTGTTGAGTAGAAGCGGCTACAAACTCAAAACGAAGCCGACGGCCGGCATAGGATAACAAAGTCGTGTTGAGAGTGGGTGGGATGGCCGTTAAAATATCTGTAACCGTTTTAATGGCCAAACTGGAGCTGGCAGCCAACTGGTTGGCCAAAGGATTACTACTCTCACGAACAGTTGAAGTAGGTGGATTGGCCACTGGCACATCTTCGGTTGTTGCAGGCGGTAGAGGCCGCGTTTCTCTTTCAACTAAATTTGGATCCTCATCAGTGACATTTTCGTCGCCGGTATCCATTGAAAAAGGCTCCGTTTCATCAGTTAGATTATCCTCCACCGTTGCCGACTCAGGTATAATTTGCGGTATTTCAGCCGGATTTTCAAGCTCAGTACTTTGGAACATGAAATAATAAATCGCCCACCCTAACAATATAATCACACTCATAATTATCAAGGTCGAAATCAAGGAGGAATAACTTCTTTTTTGAGTCAGGCCCGCCGTTTTGGTGGTATCGAAGGTTTCGGTTCGTTCCTCAAACGCCAATTCCTGGGTATCCATGCTGGACGTTTGAGTGAACTCGTCCACTCGTTCTTCCTCACCCGATTTTTCATCCCCCAATTTATCGTCGCCGATTAAGTTTATATCGACCATATTTTACTCCTCGATATTTAATGAGTATTTATTGTATCCCGCGTAGGGCTGCCCCCACTGAAATCATGAAACTTTCCGCTCTTGCTTTATTTATGATTTCTTTTGCATGAGTAGAAAGCTTTACTTTTTTGAATGGATTGGCTCTATCTATTCGAACGTTGTGGTAATTTTGCAATCCCTCCAAAACAATGTCCTCCACTCCCTCTCCATATAAAAAAATTTCATTGAGGTCTTCCACACCACGACCTAATTGCTGGTCCAGGATAATTCTGCGAATCTCTTTAGAAATCAACCGAGTCGTAGATTCATCGTTCCGAGCCACTTTTTTATCGTTCAAGGTTGTGGCAATATCTTGAGATAAAAAATAATTGCGTCCGCTCAAAATGGAGAAATGAATTTTGTGTTCTTCAATGTCGAGTAAGCCGATACGATCGCTGCTATTATAATCATAATTCAATTGTAGGGCCCTTTGCGCTGAAAAGACATCGACATCAATGACTTTTAAGAAAAGATTGGTGTGTTGGAACATCTGTTTCAAATATTCGATTATTTTCTTTCGAACAACTACCACAAGAACGTGGTGCAGCAAACCGTTGGTGGATGGCGAATGGATGCGTTCAAAATCAACAATGTACTCGCTTAATGGCGAAATGGCAAACTGACGAACCTCCCAAATTAACTGATCTTCTACTTGATTCTCATCTAACGCGCTGTCAATTGGTATTTTCTTTATTAAAACCATCCTAGAATCAATAGAAAAAGCCGCTTGCTTAACCTGAAAGTTTTGCGTGTTGTAAAGACGAGAAATGTCATCTGCGAATCTGCGAGCCATGCTCAAATCAGAAAACGATTCAAAACCAAATGACTGCCGTGCTCTTCCATGTGCGACTTGCGTGATCTGAAACTCATTAAGATGTTTTTGACCCTCAACTATTCTAAGTTGATCGTCAATTAGGCTTATTCCGAGTATCCCTGTATTTTCATCCTCGGTCATAATAATATCTCACCTTAATCTTAAATTAACCCGATTCCCAACTTTTTTCTCCCTGTTCGATCTTGCCATGGTTTTTGAGCTTGAGTCCTCCAATTTTTGATTTTAAGAAATTGCTCTGAATGGTCTGAATGTGATTGCTGTCGATGGGGCAATAGATATTTATGTATTTAATCGTCGACGTATCGACATGGACCAATTTATATGGCTGATAAATGCTCGGACATAATTTTAAAGAATCCAGGCTTTCACCTTTATATTCTGAGAGGTTGTCAAGCACCACTTGAAACATACTTTTCACTGAGCTGATTTTTTTCAAGGCATCTTCTGCGGCCCGTTTCGCGTTCAAAAGGTCTTCATTTTCAATTGCATTTCTAACAATGTCCATATCCAGAGTGAATTTTTTTGAATCCACCACCAAAAAAGCACTCTTCAAGTCATTGATTGGCGTGTTTGGCAAGTTTTTCATTTTATCATGAACGTATTCAACAAATCCGGCCAACCTTCGTGCTTCCATTTTAATACTTTGTTGCAGATTATTGATCGAATCGGCCATGACAGTGTCTAATTCCGTAGGCATGATGGCCACAATGACTTTTTCCTTTTCAACAAATTCATCCAATTTCGTTACTATAGAATCCAGTCCACCTTTGATAACCGAGTCCACATAAGTTGCATATTGCTCATTGGTTTTCAAAAAATTGATTACCTTCGGTAGGGAATCCGTATAAACGTCGTTATATTTTTGATATTGAAGCTCCGCATCGAAAATGCTGCTCATTCTGGCTCTGCACGCTTCCGTATTGAACTCCTCCTGTTCAGTAACTTTTTTTGGATAAATTATTGATGCAATTAAAACAGCCGCCAGAACCACAATCAGAAACTCATAAATAATCGATCCGCTTGCTTTTTCGCTTGCCATTTCTCCTCCCTCTCATTAAATTATTTTTTTAATTCAAAATGTAATTCATTTAAGTGAAACATAGGGTTTTATTTTTTCTAACGTCTTTTTCCCAATTCCTTTAACATTTAATAAATCATCCATACTTTGAAATTCTCCGTTTTGTTGACGATAAGTAATTATTTTTTTAGCAATCACGGGGCCAACTGTGGGTAAACTTTGCAACTCCTCCTGACTGGCTTTATTTATGTTAACTAAAAACTCCGTAAACCTGCTGTCCCTTGGTATCGTAACAATTTTATAATTTTCAGGGCGATTTACATAGGTGATTTCCGAATCACTTATAGTAAATGGTTGCCCATGGACATCGCCCATCACCTCGGAAACAACCTCTTTGTTAACACGATGCCGAAGAGAATCCGCTTCCGCGATCTCCACAGAGCGCTTTTTGAATTCATCAAAATATTCAGTATCAATTTTCTGAATGAGTATTTCACCAAAGTATAATTTATAAAATTTTACAGCCGCACCCAGCATTAAAGCAAAAACAAGAAATATGATAATTCTTAGCTCTTGCTGCGTAAATCCAAGCATATTAAAATATCGCTTCTTTTACCTTTTTTAGAAAACTGCGATCGTTCTTTGGCGGTTTAAAATGTTCGCTTTTGGCCAACTCTTCCAATAGCTTTTTTTCATGTGCTGACAATTTTGTTGGCGTCCAGACCACAACCTTAACCAGTTGATCTCCTTTCCCATGACCGTGTAAGCGCGGAATACCCTTCCCTCGCATTCGCAAAATTTTGTTCGTTTGGGTTCCGGGTTGGATATTTAGTTTCGCTTTCCCATTTAAGGTGGGAATTTCCACTTCCGTACCTAACGCCACCTGAGCAAAACTCAGCGGCAATGTATACAGGATGTCGTCTTCGTGTCTTTCAAAATATTCATGCTCTTTTTCTTCAATAAAAATAATTACATCGCCTGCTGGCCCATTATTGGGCCCAACATTTCCCTCGCCCCGTAAAGTGATATAATTTCCCGAAGATACGCCACCGGGGATATCGACCGTGATCAGCCCGTCTCCCTGTACGCGCCCCTCTCCACGACATTGATGACACTTTTCTTCCGGAACCCTACCCTGCCCAAAACACACCGAACAAGTCGTGATATTGACAAACTGACCAAAAAGCGACTGCGACACCTGCCGGAGCTCGCCAGACCCATGGCATTGAGGGCAGATTATTTGGGATGCACCTTTCGCAACACCCGAGCCACGACACTCCTGACATAATATCCATTTTTTGATTTTTATCTTCTTTTGTACACCCATTGCAATTTCTTCGAGGATTAAAGCTAACCTTAACTGCAGGTCCCCACCTCTCTTCTTTCGATTTACCCCACTTTGACGGCCCATGCCAAAAATATCACCAAAGCCAAAACTCTCTGACATAAACGTACGTAAAGCATCCCCAAGGTCAAAGTCAAATCCACTAAAGGTATCAAAACCACCTTTTAAACCACTATGACCAAACCGGTCGTAACGTTGTCTTTTTTGTGAATCTTTAAGAATCTCGTAGGCCTCGGCCGCCTCTTTGAATTTTTCTTCTGCTTCTTTATCCCCGGGGTTGCGATCTGGGTGGTATTTCATCGCTAATTTGCGATACTCTTTTTTGATTTCATCAACGGTTGCATCTCGCTGCACACCCAAAATCTCATAATAATCGCGTTTGGTCATACTTCAATTTTCAGTCAAAGGTTTACGTCTTATTTACTTACCAGAACCTGTGAATGCCGCAACACCCGATCATTCATAACATATCCTTTTAAATGTTCCTCCACGACCACACCAGAAGGATGTTCCTCGTTTTCGACTTGCATTAAAGCGTCGTGCCGCTCAGGGTCAAAAGCATGCCCGATCGCTTCTATCGGTTTTACACCTCTATTTTCCAGTATCTTAACTAAATTTTTATATATTAATTCAACACCCTTGAAAAGCCCCTGGAAGTCCTGGGTTTCCTTAGAAGCTTTTATTGAACGTTCCAGATCGTCCAGGACCGGCAAAATCTCCGTGATCAATTCGGCGTTCGCGTTTCTTAGTAATTGTATATACTCGGTTTCACGCCTCTTTTTGTAATTCTCAAATTCGGCCGCCTTTCTCAGCAATTGATCTTTTAAAGAATTAATCTCGTTGTCAGATTCTTGTAATTTCTTTTTAAGTTTATTTAGCTTGACCGCCGACGTGGTTTTTTGTGAATTTAGCTTGGCTTTATTTTGAACTTTTTCGTTGTTGTTGTTTTCGCCGGTTCTGTTCAAAGTATTCGTTTCTGATTTCGATTTATTCAAAACTTCCTTAGTCATTTTTTCAACATCCCTTTTTAATCAACTCAAATTTGAATACAATTCGCGAGTTAACACTTTCCCCATATAATTTACTAAAGAAATGATTTTAGCATATTGCATTCTCGTTGGACCCACTACCCCTAAAATTCCCGATACATTGCCCACACAATATTTTGAAGAAACAATGCTGCAATTTTTAAACATACCGTCTTTATTCTCTCCGCCAATAGTGATCGATAGTTTTTCCTCCGGCGTTTCATTAAACTGATGCAAAATACCTCGTTTACTTTCGATTAATTCTAAAAGTTTCACTGTTTCGTTTCGGTCAGAAAATTCGGGGTTCGACACAATATTGTGCGTTCCCCCGAGATGCAAATTTTTTTCATCGTCAAAACTGAAAAGTTTGTGAGAAGACTTTACAATTAAATGTATCAGTTTATGATTCACATTGGCCGCACTCGAAGTAAGTCGCACTCCGATGGTATCTTTAATTTGTTTCAAAGTCAGGCCGGCCAAACGTTCGTTGATAAACCATGAGGTTTTTTGAAGTTGAGACGGGGAGAGCGTGATATCAACTTCCAGCATAATAGTTTTTACAAATCCCGACTTTATTGAAATCACCGCTAAAATTTTATTTTCAGCAATAGAGACCAATTCAATTTTTTGCAGGACTCCTTGATGAAATCTCGGTTCCAATACCACCCCTAATTGACTGGATATTTTACCCAAAATTTGAGAGGTCGTTTCAAACAAATCATACACATCCACCGAAACTTTCCTCAAATTATCCAATATAATTCTGCGCTCGTTTTGAGCGAGAGAGGGAACCGTCATCATGGAATCCACATAAAAACGGTATCCTTTATCAGTGGGAACTCGACCCGCAGAAACATGGGGCTGCTGCAAATAACCCATTTCTTCCAAATCGTTCATAACATTTCTAATGGTTGCAGGGCCCACTCCTAATTCGTATTTTTTAACCAAAAGGCGAGAACCCACTGGGGCCGCGTTTTGAACGTAACATTCAACGACGCTTCTTAAAATGATTGATTCTCGTTGGGAAAGTAAATCAGAATACATATCGCATCAATGAACTTTACACTAAAATCTAATGATTCCAATATCGACAGTATTTCAATATAAATTATTGTAAGATACTAATTTTTCTATTGTATGTCAAGAAAAAACATAATTTGTCAAACCGCAAAAAGCGAAGATTTATAAATATCTTCTAATGGCAAGAAAGCTACCGGTAAAACCAAGTAATACACCTAAATTTATCAGTATTATGTAAATTGTCCCGTCTACAGACAAGTATCCAGAGATTTCGAATTCTAAAAGCTTCACCAAGCCGTGCAAAAATAGTGCCGAAAAAACTCCACCCAACAGACCTTGCGCGATCCCTTGAATATAAAACGGTGTTTTTATAAAATGACGTGTCGCACCTACAAGTTTCATAGTTTCAATAATTTTATTTTTTGATGAGATAATCAAGCGAATATTGTTTGAAACCAGAAGCAACGCGCTTAAACAAATAATTATTCCAATGACAAAATCCACCACGATGGCGACTTTAATATATTTTTCCAACAAAACAACGTACTCGCGTCTGTAAACAATATCCTCTTCGTTGATTTCGGCCAATGAGTTCAGGTATTGAAACACTTTTTCAGCACCGCTGGCGGTTTGATAATCTTTGGTCAATTTAATTCGAAAGGAGGATGGCAACGGATTATAACCCAGGGTGGCAAAATAATCTTCTTGTTGATTTTTAAAGAGTTGTTTAAACTCCTCAGCCGCCATATCTTTTGATATGTACCGCAAACTGTCCACACCCTCAAAACGATTGATTTTACTGGTTAATTCTTGAATTTTTGTTTCATCCATGGAATCATCTAAAAAGACCTCCAATTCGACTCGGCTACGCAAATCATTCACGAGACGTCCCAGGTTGATCGTCACGATGAGAAAGATTCCCACTAGAATCAGAGAAATGACCACGGTGACCGTGGCAATGAATCCCGTCAATTTGGAGCGTACTAATCCACCAAACCCCTCTTTCAAGGAAAACAGCAGGCTTTGAATCAATTTAAGGTCCTTCCATTTTTGATGGATACCACCCGTTTGGCGGTTCGGTTTACCAATTCATAATTATGCGTGGCCATCAAAATGGCAGTGCCTCGCGCGTTGACTTTGTTAAGAATATGCATGATTTCCACGGTGGTTTTGGGATCTAAATTTCCCGTTGGCTCGTCAGCTAATAAAATCAACGGCTCATTTACAATGGCCCGGGCAATGGCCACTCTTTGTTGTTCGCCCCCGGAAAGCTCAGATGGCATTTTTCTGCTTTTTAAACTCAAGCCCACATCTGCCAAAGCACGAAAGGTTTTCTTTTTAATATCTTTTTGACGGGCGTTGGTTACTCGGAGTGCAAATGCTACATTCTCAAACACATCGCGATCCTCCAATAATTTAAAGTCCTGAAACACGATGCCGAGTTTGCGACGCAAGTAGGGAATGTCATTTTCTGTTACATATAAAGAATTATAATTGTCCACCACGATGTAGCCCTCATCCGGAAATTCATCCATATAGATAATCTTTAGCACCGTACTTTTACCTGCACCGGTGGGCCCGACCAAAAAGACAAATTCTCCATTTTGAATTTCAAAATTAACCCCATCTAGTCCGTCGCCGCTTTTATACCGCATCTTCAAATTATGTAATTTAACCATCCGCGTTCACCTGTCCGATCTCATTTCTTTTTCAAAACAAAATGCACACGGTCTGATTTTTCCGTACCTTTGTGCATGGAAAATCCTTCATAAATCCCCTCTAATAAAAATAACTCATGGGGTATTTTATTTTTTATCTCTTCTATTTTATAAATTCTCTGCTTGTGAATTTCATGGTAAATGATGCTGGAGTCCTGGTTCCAGATAATCTCAAACTCGTTAATTTGAAACCTCTTTCGCGGCATGTAATACGACTCCCTTACGTATCGAAAATCGTCGGTGGAATCCTTTTCGAAATACTTTAAAAAATTTCTCCGAGAATTTTTTTCTGTGCATATATCGAAAATAAATAATCCCCCTGGATGCAAAACATCATAGGTGTTTAGAAATATGGAGTTTATACAAGAGGGAGTCAGACAATAATTCATGCTATCATACGTGCATACGACGGCCCCGAACTTATTGTGGACGGCGAAATCGAGCATCGACCCCCGCCAGAAAGGCACGGACTTGTGCTGTTTTCGTGCATTTTTTTGAGCGATTTTGACCATATTTTCTGACTCATCAAAACCCGCTACCCGGTAATTTAATTCAGCCAGTTTCAGAAGCAAACTACCCGTGCCGCAGGCAATATCCAGTATCTTGCTCGTCGGCGAGGATGCCTTCAACAATAGGCTATTGATATAATTAGCCCAGCGATGATAATCCACATGACGCATGATAAAATCATATATGAAGGCCAATTGTGAATAGGGTTCAACTGTTTTTTTGTTTTGTCGCCAATCGAGTCGCAAGTTTAATCGCCGCCTCCATACTTTCTGAGTTTGCTACGCCTTTGCCAGCGATATCAAAGGCCGTTCCGTGATCCGGGGATGTGCGAATAAAAGGCAAACCAGCGGTGTAATTTACGGCTTTTCCAAATGAAGACATCTTAAGCGGAATTAACCCCTGATCGTGATACATGGCTAAAAAAGCGTCGAAACGATTTTTTTGCAGGTTCGTAAAAATCGAATCTGCGGGAAACGGTCCGCTTATGCGCATGCCCGATTCGTTGGCTTGTTCAATGGCTGGTGCAATGAGTTCTATTTCTTCTTTCCCCAAAAGGCCCCCTTCTCCTGCATGAGGATTTAGCGCCAAAACCGCAATGCGAGGATTGGGTATATTAAACCGCTCATTCAAATCAGCATCCAGAACGCGGAGTTTGCGTAGAATGATTTCCGTACTCAAAGATTTTGGTACAGCCGCAAGCGGGCAATGCGTGGTAACCAGCCCCACTCGGAAAGCATCGCTTAACAAAACCATCACCACATCCTGGCAATGGGACTTGAAAGCTAAAAATTCGGTGTGTCCGGGGAAGTCAAAGCCTGCTAATTTAAAGGCTGATTTTGAAATGGGTGCGGTTACCAGCGCATGGTAAACGCCTTTGTAAATTCCGTTCACGGCAAGATTCAACGCGGTGCCAGCCACCTTGCCTCCCCAAACTGAATCGATCTGGTTTTCGTTTAAAGCAGCGCAATCAATTTCAAAATTTAACACGCCCACTTTCCCTTCCAGTAGCTCCAAAGGCATTTCATCATCAAACTCAATCAAATCGAATGGTATTTGAAGCCGGTGCATTTCCCGCCGAATTATCTGCATGGGAGCAATGATTATCGGTCGGCAAATATTGGCAACATCTTTTTTAGCAAGCGACTTCAGGATGACTTCGGGGCCAATGCCATTCGGATCTCCAACGGTAATGGCGAGTTTCGGTCGATCACACATATTCTGCGATTTAAATTAAACTTTTTCTGCGATTACAAATGTTCTAACGCCTTCTTTAACTAATCGAGTTAGCAATTGGTTTATTCGCAAAGTACAACACAGCTTGTAAATCATTAAACTGCTTATCTCTAAAAATCTATTGTTGACATCCGCCAGCGACTCACTTTTAAAAACGACTTGGTTGAGTAAATTTATTAGGTGATAAAATAAAACGGGAATTCTTGTGGCGTACTTGACTTCTTTTTCGAAAGTTCCCCATGATGCCACTACCATTTGTGCTTTTTCTGCCATGTTCTTTAATTCTTCGGGACGAAAAGCCGTGTGAAAATAACGATCATCTTCCACCCCTTTCACGCCATATTTACTCAAGATGCCAACCTGAATCCAGGTTGGTTTATTTTGTTTATAATTTGGCGTGGTCAACAATATTTTTCCACCACGCTTTAAAATTCGATGGCACTCATACAGGACTTGTTGCGGATCCGGAACGTGTTCGATTACTTCCGAACACAATATGCTATCAAAGCTATCGCTACGAAAAATTCCTAAATTCTGAGCATCCCCCTGTAAAATGTAGGCGGTAGGATTTCGTTCGTGGGCGATCTGTAGAACCGACAGGGCGATGTCCACGCCCACAGCCTGGCCGTTATGATAACTTGATAGGTAATAGCCGCAATTACACCCCAGGTCTAAAAACCATCCGCGGGATTCTTGAATAAACCCAAGAACAAATTTTCTTCTAAGGAGCCCGCGCAGGGATTTGTAAACAAGCTGTTCTTCTGGATATCGTTCACCTACCGCTTCATAAAATTCACGATAATTCTTTGATTGATGTATTCTGGAAGATGTTTTCAATTTTTATTTAATAGGATAGGCGCACATGAGCTCTCGATTATGAGGAAGGTAGCGCGAAAACAAATAACTTTGTCCGCTTTTCGCAGGTGCTTTGTACAGTATCAGAAAGCCATCCATCACAAAGTCAAGGGATGGCTTCCTGATCTCAATTTCGTATCAGAAGAGGGTGAATCAACGGCTACGGAATAAAAATAGATTCAACCCGCTCTTTATTTATGTAGATATTTACCTGCTTTGAAATGGCTATTTTCCCTTTTGCTTTGGCTCGTTCTTTGTATACCCATTCTTCCACATGGCTGAACTGCTTCGAATCGATTGGAGTAATTTGGTCGGGTTCACCAAAAATGGTTTTCAACAAACTGCTTTGCATACCGACCACCACTTTGTTATCCAAAGCGGTTCTAATTAAATCGCTTTTTGAAAACGCGTAACCCGCCAGGGTGTTGTTGTTCAATTGGCCGGCAATTCGACCAAGCGTAAGCCAGGTCTGTGAGTCATCCGGGTTCATGGCGATGGCCTTTTCGAGATAGGGTAGAGAGAGTTTAAAATTCTCTTTGTATGATTCATCCTCCGAATTCTCCGGTAACTGATCGCGAATGGCCACCCCTTTATTCAAATAAGCCACGCCAAGGTAGTAGTTCACTTCGTACGAAAGTGTATCCAGACTTAAAGCTGTTTTTAATTGTTCTATAGCGTTGTCAAATTCACTGGCCTGTAAAAATATCACACCATAATTTAAGCGGAATTTAAAATTATTGGGACTATCTTCCAGCGCACTTTTGTAAATGGCCTTGGCCTCCACGGTTCTGCCTGAATTCACATACAACCTTGAAAGATGTTCGGCAATTTCCTCGCTGTGGTTACCAGAATGCCATAGGTCCTCCAGGATGGGTAGAGCCAGACTATCTTTGCCCGTGGTAGCATACACTTGTGCGAGAATGGAACGAAGCTCAACGTTATCTGGGTGATATTTCAGTCCCGTTTCGAGGGGTTCAACGCTTTCGTCTTCTCGGCCGAGGTTTATCAGCGACCAGGCGCAATATTTGAATGAAAGCACGCTATCCGGAATAATGATTCCAGCCACTTGAAAATTTTCTGAGGCTTTTATGTAATTCGCAGAGCGGGTTGAATCATCGGCTGCTTTGCCAGCGGCATTGAACAAGCTCACGGCCGAGTTAAAGGCATTCCGCCAGACCGCTCGCTTCATCATTTCGATGCCCATGCTTGAAACCAGCACATCGCCCGAGCTTAAAATCGCTCCTTTATCCTTACGTATTTTTATCCCCTTATCAATAAACTTGGGCTTTAGTTTCGCGGCCTTATCCATGGCTTCTAACATTTTATCATATTGCTTCTGCCTGGCATAAATATAACCCAGAAGATACCACGCGTCCTCATTGTTGGCGTTGCGTTCCTTGATTTCTTTCATTAAAACGTCATGCGCTTTCTCCAACTCATTTTGCTGAATATAGAGTTTGGCGCCAGCAACATTTGGACCCCCACCTTTTGCCAGAAGCGCTGTTGTACCACTCAATAAAATACTCAGAAACAGGAGCCGAATGGCTGCCTTTGTCATCTTCGAGGTGCAAAACTTGGTCATTTTTTTCATTTTGATTGAGTTCATTTTTCCTCCTGCAATCTGGTTGATTTTTAAGATAGTGAAAATAACAAAAATCTATTTTGAAGTCAATAAAAATATCAAAACTCGATTAACTTTAAACGCTTAACGGAAGCAATAATTCCATTGGATGCAACACCTCCAATCCAACAAAATCGGACAATTGCATTCTACAAACACTACTCTCGGTTAAAATGGCATCGACTCCGCTGCTTTTAAACAATTCAAACAGGGGTTCCCCCACCGTGGCTGACAACTCGAAACCGAGTGGACCTTTTTTAAAACCAAACGTACCAGCCATCCCACAACACGTGCCGTTTTCGATCACCACAACCTCAAATCCCAGCGTGTGTAAAAAATGCAAAGTGAATTGTGCAGACTCACCGGATCTTTGATGACAGGACACATGCAAACCAAACTGTCGATTTTCAGTTATCTGCAGAGGAAATAGCAACACCCCTTCCTCTTGTAATTTAGCGATATATTCAAAAAACAAATACGATTTGCTGGCAACACTCAGCGACGCATCCGAATAATCGAGTAATTTCGGATAAACCTGTTTTAGTGCATAAGCGGCGGTGGGCTCGGTGGTGACCACGTCAAATCCTTGGCGAACCAGCGGAAATAAATTTTTAACATTAAATTCTGCGCTTTTGCGGGCTTTGCCAATTTCACCGTAAGAAATGTAAGGATAGCCGCTGGCTTTTTGATTCGGGAGCACCAACTCAACTCGGGCTTTTTTGAAAATTTTAGCCGCGCAAACAGCGATTTCCGGTTTAATATAGTTCGCAAAATAGTCCACGAATAACGCCACTCTCGGCTCGCCATCGGACGCCGAATCTTCGAACTTATCAATATTTTGAAACTGTTTTTTAAATGGCGTGGGGGTGAACCGTGGCAAGTTTCTTCGTTTATCCAAACCCAGAAATTTTTCACTGAACTTTTTCACTACCGGACTTTGCAGGAGCCAGTTAGAAAAAGGCGTGGTGGCACAAGCTATTTTCGCGATTCGTTCATTCGCCATCAAAACTCTGTTTGCAAGCGATTGGGGTTCGGTTTTAAGAATTTCTTGCTTCACTCGGGCGATCATCATCGGTAGATCGATATCCGCTG
This sequence comes from bacterium, assembly GCA_046757025.1. Lineage (GTDB taxonomy): Bacteria > Zhuqueibacterota > Zhuqueibacteria > Oceanimicrobiales > Oceanimicrobiaceae > JBHHXN01. The sequence continues at coordinate 98,692 of JBHHXN010000002.1, read as the reverse complement.
GGCAAATCTCTTTGCACAACCCACAAGAAATGCATAAATCGCTGAATCCAGCAGCCTTGTCCAATCCGTGAACTCGAGCGGTCCAGGGGATACCGATGGGACCCGGGTAAATGTGACCGAACACATGTCCTCCAAGTACGCCATAGGTGGGACAAATATTCATACAGGCGCCGCAGCGGATACAGTACAATGCCTCCCGGAACCTGCTATCGGCACGCATTTCCGAACGGCCGTTGTCGAGAATTAAGATGTGCAGCTCGCGCTCTTTGTTTTGCCCAAGCGGTGATCGGCCGGCAAAAAAGGAAACATACGTGGTTAGCAGTTGCCCCACCGCACTGATGGGGTGTGCCAAAATCATCTGCATGGCGTCTTCGAACGTTTCCACAATTTTCTCGACGCCCATGATGCAGATCTGTACTGGCGGTAAACTGCTTACCAGGCGACCGTTGCCCTCGTTCGTTTCAATCAGCACGGCGCCGGTTTCTGCAATGGCCACGTTCACTCCGGTGACACCGATATCCGCGTTGATAAACAGCGGTCGCAAAGAACGGCGCATCAGGCTCATGATATCGCCCAGCTGACTTTTCACCTTTTCTCCGGTCGCCTGGCTGAACAGCTCCGCCACCTGCCGGGTTGTTTTATGCACCGCTGGAAAAACCAGATGATACGGTGCCTCCCCCGCCATTTGAATTATCCGCTCTCCCAGATCCGTCTCAACAACCTGAAGCCCGGCCTGTTCCAATGGACGATTCAAATCGATTTCTTCGGTGGTCAAAGATTTGGATTTGGTGATGAGTTGGGCCTGTTTTTCTCGCGCCAGTTTTAAGACATAGTCACAGGCATCCTGACCGGTTTTCATAAAAATAACGTGGGCGCCGCGCTTTCGAGCCTTCTCCGTAAAAAGAGTCAGCAATTCTTCTAACTGTGCAATATGTTTTTCTTTGGTCGCGCGAACTTGAGCTCGCAATTCGTCTGAGCCGGGCCACTCTTTGAACGCTTTCGCGCGTGCGTCACGGCCGCGTTTGACCGCGGTTAAAAGCGCTGTGCGCTGGGCATTCTGTTGCAATGCCTGCTGAATTTTCTTATTCAACTCTACCGTTTTTTGCCGGCTCATTTCCACCCCCGAACAATCACATGCGATGCCTGCGGACCGTGTACTCCCAGGAACAATTTCATTTCAATATCGGCCGTGCGGCTGGGACCCGAAATGAAGGTAACGTTGCAATTTTCAGGGTGCTTTTCATAAATCTTGCGCAAACGAGCCGCCGCTTCATTCAGTGAGAGAACAATTTGAGAAAGGGACAGAAAAGCAATGTGAATGGCCGGTAATGATGAAATTAAACGAATCGCATCGTCCGTGGTTACTTCGGCAATGGTGCCCGTTTCAGCGATGGCAAAATCGACCAGACTGATGCCTATATCTGCCGATTCGATTCGTTGAACGACCTCCGGCCTCTCCAACTGCATCAGCTCCACTACATCCCCTTCCAGTTTCGGTTGAATCTCCTTTTGCAGAGCCTTCAAATCCGGCGCTAAAACGGCTTTAGTTGCTTTCGATTGAGATAAAATCCTTGTCAAGACTTCCACGGCCTCCCCAGGATTATTTGTAAGATAGACCTTGCCTGCCAACAATTCGTAATTTTTCTTAAACAGCTTAAAAATCTGCCTGCGCTTTTCGTTCATTTCGAATCCACGTTGACATTCTAAACATCGCTTGAAAAATGATCGAATCCGACTCTCAGAATGGGTGTTAGTTGATTTTTTCGGTCCTTCAATTTTATTCCATTGGTTTTCTCCACCACTTCGCCAATCAGCGAGCACGCCAACCCGAATTTTTGCTGGCACGCATTCAGGATTTCATTACGATCTTCCCGAGGTGCGGTGAACAGCAGCTCAAAATCTTCTCCGCCATACAAACCATAATCCAACGCCTTTTGCCCGAATGTTTTGGCAATTTGCTTGACTTCTTCATTCAGAGGCAGTTCTGTTTCATTAATTACTGCGCCGACCTCACTTAACCGACAGAGATGGTTAATTTCTGAGGCCAATCCGTCGCTTATGTCTATCATGGAATGAATCGCAAAATTTTCAGCGAGATGGCGGGCAACTTCAACCCGGGGCATGGGACAAAGATGCTTTTCAGCGGTTGACGCAAATTGCTGCTTCAGCGCCTCTTCAAGGGAGCTCAACACGCGCCGGCCCGCGCAGGCGCATCCTAAATTGCCCGTGACATAAATGCCCTCGCCCACCCGGGCGGTAGAACGCCGGGTCATTTTATCGGCCTCCACTTCTCCCAGAACGGTGACGGAAATGTAAATTCGGGCCGGTGATTTTATGGTGTCTCCCCCCACGATGAGTACGTGAAATTCATCAGCCATGTCGCTCATGCCCCGATAGAGCTCCATAACGGAATTTTCACTTGTGCCCGCCGGTAAGCCCAATGCTACCACCGCGTATTTCGGCAAGCCAGCCATTGCTGCGATATCGCTGAGATTCGCTGCCAAAGCACGCCATCCCAGCTGATAAAACGTAAAGTAGCCCAAATCAAAATGAACACCCTCGATAAAAGCGTCGGTGGTGAGGAGAGCCACTCGATCCTTTGATAACCGAAATACCGCGGCGTCGTCGTCAATTCCCACCAGCAAATCCGGGGCGGATTTGTGGACGCGGCTTTTTATCATTTCAATCAGACCAAATTCCCCGAGATCTTTTAAGCTCATGGGTCAGCTAACATGCACCATTATCCGGCGGGAGCGTGGGCCATCAAATTCACAAAAGAAAATATCCTGCCATGTACCTAAAACCAATTGGCGGTTTTGAATAAACACAGTCGCAGAGGATCCCATCAGACTCGATTTGATGTGTGCGGCAGAGTTGCCTTCCCTGTGCAAATAATCATCCTCAAACGGGACTATTTTGTTGAATTCTTTGATCATGTCGCGCACCACATCGGGGTCGGCGCCCTCGTTGATGGTTACACCTGCCGTGGTATGCGGCACATAAATATGCACGACGCCCTGTTGAATTCCCTGGTCGTTTACGATTTTCTTTACATTTTGAGTAATCTTAATGAAGGCAACCCGCTCGTGGGTGCGGACGGTAATTTCTTCAAGCATAGAAAAACCTCTGTCATTTAACCGTGCTAAAATAATTTAAAATACCTGAAATGTCAAGCGAAAAGGCTGGAAAAGAACGATTTAAACCGGTAGGATAAAGTCTAACTAATTTTTTGTCCGCGATGACTCAAGTCTTTCTCTTTTTCTTTTTTGCTGCGGGAAATAAGATGTTGTTTAAAATCAAACGATAGCCCGGCGAGTTTTTGTGGAGGGAAAGCTGAGTCGGCGGATCATAAACAAAATGTTGATAATCTTCCGGGTCGTGGCCACCGTAAAAAGTAAACGTCCCCCGGCCAAGATTGCCGTGAATGTACTTCACTTCTTCGGAGCCTTCCACTTCGCCGAGAATGGTCACGCTTTTTTTGATCAAGCTGCGTTTATAAGCCGTGGTTTGTCCCATGAATCCTTTCACCACCGACACATGGTTTTGAGTTAACATGGTGGGCACGGGATCGTATTTAGCTGAAAACTCAAACAGTGTGAAATAGTCTGCCTCGGCGTTTCTCACTCGCGGCATGTTGCTGGGTGGGATGTCAATATTCGAATGTTCGTAAACGAGCGGGTTCAGCTCGACGATGAAATTTTCAAAAGCAAATGTTTTGGAATAATCCAAGGAAGACTGGCAGTCGGGTGCGGGCGGATCGCCATCAAATACTGCCGGCACGATGTCGGTATTTTCAGCCGCCAGCGCCAAATCGATGGTATCGGTGGCGGAGCACATGGCGAACACAAAACCGCCCTTTAGCACGTAATCCTTGATCAGTTTAGCCACGGCCTTTTTTTCGTCAGAGACTTTAGAAAAGCCAAACGTTTTGGCCATGTTCTCGTTTTTGAGGACCTCCTCGATATACCAGGGGGCGTTTCGAAAGTTGGCGTAAAATTTTCCGTACTGACCGGAAAAGTCTTCGTGGTGAAGATGAAGCCAATCATATTTTTCCAGAGCTCCGTTTAAGACGTCCTCATCCCACAAAGTTTCATAAGGTATTTCCGCGTAAGTCAGAGCTAAAGTCACAGCATCATCCCAGACTTGTTTATTGGGTGGAGTGTAAACGGCAATTTCCGGCGCTTTTTCTAACAAGATGACATCCATGTTATTCTGTTCGATGTCAGCATAAATTTGCGCCGCTTCGACACCGCTGACGTTTGAGAACGCCACGCCGCGCAAGCGCAGTTGCTGTTCCACCGCGGGAAAATAATCCAGCAAAAACGAGCCGCCGCGATAATTTAGCAGCCATTCCACATTGATGTTTCTTTCAAGCGCCCAGTAAGCCACACCATAGGCCTTCAGATGATCCGTTTGCTTTAAATCCATATAAACTAAAATTTTTTGCGCCCGGCTTACGGAAGGAAACAGATTCACTGCAAGCAGGACAAAAATCAGAAATCGAAAAAAAATTTTCATGTTAATCTCAATTGTTCAATTGTCGGGTTTGCAAGGCTCTGATTCTGTGCCGGACTTCTTCCAGATAAAGACTGTGGGGATAATTTATCAGTACCAATTCGTAGGCCCTGGCGGCATTCTGAAAATCACCAAGATGCTCTTCATATATTTCACCAATACGCTTCTGGGCTAACGCGTTATACACACTGGCGGATTGGTTTTCTAACAAAGTCTGTAAGTAATCGATAGCCGCCTGAAAGTTGCCTCGTATTTTCTCCAGTTCTCCCAGCTCAAGCAGGGTCTCATCCAGAATTTCTGCTTGCGGGTAATTTGCAACAACGGTTTGTAAGGTCTTAATGGCCTCGGCGGTTTTTCTTTGAAATTTAAGTTTCTGCGCCCGGCTATACTCGGACAGGGCCTCGGGTGAGGCTTTTTTATTGGATTCAATCAAAAGGCTCAGTTCAAGTGCATCGTTGACATACTTTTGTTCGGCCTCCTGTTTGTTACTGAGGTTCGTGGTAATTTTATTGAGTTTCTCCAGCGCTTCATCAAACTGCCCGTTCAGAAAATCGACATAGGCTATTTTGTACACCGAGCGATCCTTGATGTCGTTTTTCACATCGTTGCGAGCCAGGGGTTTCTTGTACCACGTTATGGCCGTCTGTAAATCACCCTTCGCTGTAAAACAATCTCCTATTCTAAAATAGGCATCCACGGAATTTCGACCGTTGGGGAATTTTTTGAGTAACGCATAATAAGAAGCCAACGCTCGATCGAGATCAAAAAAATCATCGAAGTATATTTCAGCGATTTGAAACTGCGCCTCTCCTGCCCATGGATTCCGGGAAGCGGCTTTGATCAGCGCCCGAAAACTTTCGATGGCTTCGGCAGAACGACCTTGTTTTTGTTTGGCGAGCGCCACGCCCAAAAGCGCTCGGATTCGGTACGGCGAGTTTCTATATTTAGTGAGAATTAAATCAAAGGCTTGCTGGGCATAATCATACTCTCCGGCATTGAGCGCCTTTTCAGCAAAGAAATAGATCTCCTGGCCAACCGCTTTGTTCTGATTGTTCAATGGATTGGGAATATTTTCAAGCAATTTGAATTCGGTCAACGAATTGCCATAATCCTCAATTCTTAAATAAAGATCGGCCAGTTGCTTGCGCAACAAATATTCATGCTTGGTAGAAGATAGGTTCGCTTTTAATATCTCCGCGACGACCCTTGCCTGTTCGGGCTCTTTCGTGTAACTGGCAATCCGGCCTTCAATATAATTAAATTGCTGTGGATTTTTTTCCAAATACCGCAGATATTCCAGCGTGGCAGCTTTGTAATTCAAACGCAAAACGTAAATATTGGCCAACTCGAAGACAAATAAATCCTCATTGCGGAAATTTTCTCTGGCCTGTTTATAAACCTCGATGGCTTCGTCGTAAAGGCGGTTAGCCAACATGGCGCTGGCCACATACGGATAAACCGAGCGATTCGTTGGATACCTTTGCAACAGCAACTTCCAAATCTGTAATGCTTGCTCCTGCTCGCCTTTTTTGTAATAAACGTTGCCGAGGTCGGCATGAAATCGGGGATCGTTTCTGAGACCAATCCGAAACCGGATCAAATCGATCAATTCATCGTACAATTTAAGGCGTATCATATTGCGCTTGACGCCTTCATAATAAAGTTGATTTTGGGGAACCAGCTCGAACAAGCTGCGATATATTTTAAGGGCAGAACTGAAATCGCCTCGGCGCTCAAAATCCTGGGCCACGCGAATACGGCTGCTGTTCTGATTTTGGGATTGCGCGAAGGCCTTTTCCGGTGGAATGCTTGCTGCGCAAAACGTGAAAATGAAAAAACATAAAAATTTAGCAAATACTTTCTTTGGTAGATTAGACATATTAATTGTTTAACGACTCCTCTATCTGTTCGCGATTTAGCGCCTCAAAATATTTTCGTATCAATTCTTTAAAATCCTTTGAGTAGCCTTCTTTCATAGCTTTTAGCAATTCATCCCGCAATCGATCTTTTTTGGAAAGAACCGTTGCCGGCAATGCCTCCGGGCTTAACGGACGGTATTCTTTGCCGGTCTCAGCTCTTCGCTTTTTGCTGTAATCCCTGTTATGCATGGAACGTTGCGCGTCGAGTAATCTCGACAGGATTCGTTTTTGTCGATCGAGGGTAGAGCGGTTGACATTTTGTTTTTGCAATTCCTGAACCACTTTTTCCATGTCTTCGCTCACTTTGTTCAAATCACCGAGCAGCTCCCCGCGATTGCCAACTTCTTTCAGGAGCTGTTCCAGCGATTTTTGTACCGCTCGTTGTTCCGCAGCTAATCTTGACATGGCAGCTTGCTGCTCCATACTCATACCAGGTTTCTGTCCCATCTCCGAAGTTCGCTGATTTATTCCCTGTTGTTGCTCAGACATCCCAGTGAGCCGCTGCATCATTTCTTGAAAACCGATAGCCGAAGACGCGCCGTTCAACTTTTTCATGGAATTGCGCAATTGCGATACCGCTTCGTTCAAACCCGCCATGGCTTCGCCCTGACCCTGAAGAGAGGTGCCGCTTTTTCTGGCTTCTAAAGATTGTAACGACTGCCGCATACCGCTCATGGATTTACCCAGCGCCTTGCCAATTTCAGGCGTCACAAAAAACGTCTTTTGTGAGAGCTCATAAAGTTGATTGGTGGTTCTGGCGAGACCCGATAGCAAGTCTTGCTGCTGGTCGGCCGTTTCATTCATGCCGGGAGAATTGCGGTCCATTCCCTGTGTAGAATTCATCAGGTTTTCCTGCTGCTTGGAAAGATTCAGCAAATCAAAAGTGGATTGACTGAGAGCCCGCACGACTTCTTGCTTTTGCTGGTCCGATAGTTCCTGCTGCGCCGTTTGCAGCGTTTCTAACAGTTCTTGCAGATTTTGTGAAATTTGTTGTCCGGTTTTTTGAGCGCCATCAAAATCGCCTTGTTGAAATTGATTCGTGGCTTGCTGCATTTGAGATTTCAAACCGTTCTTGTTAATTTCATTTAGCGCCGCATCGATGCGCTTTTCTGGCATGCCGGGAAACTCACTCATGCGCTTTTTTAATTCTTCCAAATTTTCCGAGAGATTGCCGGTATCTTTCCGGAGGCCTTTTTGTTCCTGAGCATACTTGCTGCTGTTTTGTTTTTGTGGCGAATCCGTGGCTTGTTTATTTAGTTCTTCCTGTCTTTTGAGCAAATCCTGAGCTTTGCGAATCGCTTCATCGAGTTTTTGTTCTATTTGCAGCTTTTTTAACAAATTCATGGTACGCTCGATGCTTTTCAAAAAATCCTCTTGCGAAGCCGCAAATTTTTCCATGGCCTCTTTGAGTTTTTGCGGATCCACTTCATCAAAAGATTTTTGTAATTCCCTGAGCGCCTCCTGCAATTCCGGGGTCAACATTTCTTCCATGAGCTTTTGCAGCTCCTGGTATTTTTGCAGGGTTTCCATCGAAAGCAGATCATTCTGCTCCATGCGGTTGACCATCTCGTCTAATCTTTCCTGAATGTCTTGCAGCTCCTGCTGCATTTTTTCCTGAGATTGCACCGCTTCTTGAACTTTCTGTTTCTCCTCCCAATTTAGCTCCGGCTCTTTTTTCATTTCCTGGACAATTTGTTTCAAATCTTCTTTCAAAGATTCGCTCTTATCATACATCTCATCCAACTGCTCGATCGTTTCTTCATGACCTCGGGCGATTTCGTCGTACATTTCGTAAATGGAAGGGAAGCGAACATGGTAGGTAATACTTTTGGAGCTTTTGGGCGCCGAGATTCGATCGTTATCAAATGCTTCAGCAAAATAAGCGATCACGTCTTCCGGAAAGATCTCCAGCTCAGCAAGTTGCCAGGTGTAATTTATCAGCAGCTTGTCTTCACTCTTTTTGGGGGTGGGCAAATCTATGTATTGCAGAGGGCTTTCGTTAACGCCGCCGCTTAATATTTTATAACCCAACCGCAATTTCGACAGCCCGAAATCATCCTGAGCTTCAACGGTTAAAGGTATCAACATATCCTCCCCGAGATCCACATCCTGACCTGGAAAAGTAATTTGCACCAGCGGAAATTGATCTTCTGTAATTTCCATTCGGTATTCGATGGGATTCAGGTTTTGCCGACCTTTCTTATCGATTAGGCTAAAGTGATAATGACCACTCCGTTTCAGCACAAAGCGACCCGTGATCTCCGGGCCATTTATGGTTAAAGGAATACGCTTTGTATCTTCAAAATTGATTTCTGCCGAGTTGACCGTTTTATTCGTTTTTAAATACAGCTCCACAGTCGTACCTTTCAGGGCGGTCAGATCTCCAACATTTTCATCTAAGAGCTGACTACCCAGGCCCGTGTATTTGGGATATCTTAATTTCACCTGTAGATTACGTACAAAAGGCAACTCTACCACGGAAAGCAAATAATGTTGACTCTGCTTGTTTTCAACCTCTACGTAATACTCAACATCATCCGTCAAATTTTCAAGCGTATATTTGAATTGATTTAAAACCACAGCCCGCAACTCTTTGCGCTCAAAATCTTTCGAATTCGCTTTTTTAAACACCAAATTCAATTGTGAAATTTCCGCCCCTGAAATGCGCGCCTGTATTTCAACGCTTTCTCCTTTGACGACTTCAAGATTGCCCGGCGCCACCTCGAAATCCAGGCCGGTATTTTTTGCAAACGACTGGGTGGGGTGAAATAATCGAAAAGACGCGTTGAACAAACCCGATGGAAAGAGTATAAATATCCCAGCGGTAAGTAGTAAGCTGATGAATCCAATTTTTAATGCTTTTTTTATGCCGGCCTTTTCGACCACGGTCTCAAAATCAAAATGCTTGATTTCCTCGAACGTGATGGCTAACGAAGCATCCACCAATTCCAGGGAATATCTCTCCGGGTTGCTTTCGTGCTTTTTAAAAACTTGTAAGGCATCCGCCAGTTTATCTCGAACCTGGTGGAAACGGTCGCCAACTTTCAAGGCCAGGGTGATATCATCCGGAGACTTTTTTTGAAAAAAAAGCGAATAGAGAGGGCGCAATACAAGATAACTGAATCCACCAACCAAAATGAAACCGGAGATCGAGAGTAGTAAAATTCGTGTCCCGGGCTCAAAGTAAAAAATCGATTCCAGCAGCAAAGCAATCACAACAGTGATCAGCATTAATACCCCAAAATGCAGCGCATTTTCAACTAAGATTGTTTTTTTTAATCTGCTGCGAAGCGTGCTTAGTTTTTTAAGGAGTTTATTAAAATAGTGATCGTGAACATCCATTTGAACCTCAATTTGTTAAAGCATAAACCACGATGTTGGTGCCCATTTCCAGCGCCCTTTGCCGCACTTCCGGAGGGTCGCCGTGTACCTGGGGGTCGGCCCAACCGTCTGAAATGTTGCTGTTGAAAACATAAAATACCACCAACCTGCCATCATAAAAAATGCCATATCCCTTTGGAGGGCCCCCATCATGTTCATGCGTTTTTGGAAGACCGTTCGGAAATTCAAAATGACAATGGTAGATGGGATGTGAAAAGGGAATTTCTACCAGTGGCTGCTCGGGAAAGACTTTTTTGATTTCTTCGCGAAAAGATTTATCCATACCATAATCATCATCCGCAAATAGAAATCCACCAGATGTTAAATATAATCGCAGTCTGGCCGCCTCCTCTTTTGAAAAAGAAATTCGGCCGTGCCCGGTCATAAATATGATTGGAAACGAAAAAAGATCTTCGTTCACGATTTCAACGGTTTGTTCTTTTTCACCAACTTTGATGTTGGTATTTTGGGACATAAAATTCAAAAGGTTCGGAATTATAGACGGGTCATTATACCAGTCGCCGCCGCCGTGATATTTTAATCTGGCCAGTACAAACCCGCTCTGTGGGGTTTTTAACTGCGCCGATATATTTGAGACGACGATAAAATTAATCGTTAAAATAAATAGAACAACAATTCGCATAAAAAACTTCAAATTAGTCTAAAACCCACCATGACCGCCATGGCCACAGCGGCAGCAATTTTGGTAAATTTACCTCCCACGGCACCCAGGAAGGCACCAAATCCTGCACGCAGAGATTTTTTCAGATCAGATGAGCCAAGATATTCTAACAGCGCGGCGCCAGCGAAAGCACCCACAAAAGCACCGATTAAAGTCCCAATCAATGGCAGCAATGGCGTCGCCCAGATGGCGCCAAGAAAGCCCCCAAGAATGGCGCCAAACATGCCCTTGCGTGAAGCGCCAAATTTTCCGGCCGTGGCTGCGCCCAGTAAAAATTCGATAATTTCAACAGCGATGGCTATCGTCAATAGAATCCCGATAAACCCGCCGGTTATTTCTGTAAAATCCGTGAGCCAGCCGAACACAAACACATTGGCCACGATAAGAAACGTACCAGGTATTCCAAACGGAATAATGATGATGCCCGCAATCATGATGAACCAAAACAAAATATAACCCAGGATTTCTAAAATAATCATCTTTGCCTTTATAAATTCGTTTGCAGATTTTCGATTCTTTTAGCAGGTCTTTTAATTAAATTGAGGAAACGACGTACGCTAAATCTTGATTTCGATATAGATATCCTTTTTAATATCCTCAACCCACTTTTGAAATTCTCTTTGTCTTTTCATATTCAAAGCCCAGGATTCAATTTGCTCCCAATCTTCCTTAATATCAAGACGCCGAGCGGGTTTTCGATCTTCGACCCAAATTAAATGATATCCAAATTTGGTTTTGACAGGTTGAGAGATGTCTCCCTTTTTCAATCCGACGATGGCCTTTTTGAACGTTTCAATCTGAAATTGATCGATCTGGAACCACCCCAAATCGCCCCCGCGGGAGGCGGTTGGTTCATCTTTCGAATACTGTTTTGCAGCTTCAGAAAAAGTGATCTCGCCGGCTAAAATCTGATCTCGAATTTTATTTAATCTACTTACGGTGGCGCTTTCATCATCGGGCGAGGTGTCCAATCTAATCAAGATGTGTCGCGGATTTATCTTTTCACCCGTTTTTTTGATCAATTGAATAATATGGAATCCAAAGCGCGTTTTAACAATATCTGAAATCTGGCCCGGCTCCAAAGCGAAAGCCACTTCTTCAAACTCTTTCACCAGGTCTCCACGTTCCATAACGCCTAAATTTCCGCCTTTATCGGCCGAGCCGGGGTCCTCAGAAAACTGTCGCGCCAGCTCCTGAAAGTCCTCTCCCTTTTTTAATCTCTCCAGAATAGCTTCGATTTTTTCTCGAGCGGCCGTTTCAGCAGATTGACTGGCTTCGATGGGAATGAGAATGTGGCGAATCTTGACAGACTCTTTTAGCTCTGGAAGACTGTCGCGATGGGCCTTGTAAAAGGCCTCTACCTCTCTTCTGGAAATGTGCACATCCTGATCTTTTTTAGCTTTGATCCTGTCGACCAATAATCGTTCCTCTACTTCTTTTCTGAATTCGCGTCTGATTTGTCTAACAGTCATGCCAAAATATTTTTCCACTTGTTCTTCGGAACCGGCCTGTTGAATCATTTGTTTTATCTGGTCTTCAAGCAACATATCAACTTGTTTATCGCTGACCAGGATGCTATCTTCCTTGGCTTTGACCAACAAGACCTTTTGTACAATTAAATTCTTTAAGGTCTCTTTGCGTAAACTTTCCATTTTATCAACTTCGCTCTGAGGGTCGATGCCCATTCGCATGGCCAGTGTATAGGAATATTGAAATAGTTCTGATTGGAGAATGATATTATCCCCAACGATCGCAATGATTTTGTCCAACACTTCCTGTGAAAAAAGAGTGTTGCAAAAAATAACGCTGCTAATGATGAAAAGAATCGTTTTTTTGAAATACACTTTTATTCGTCTCCTTTGCGAAATAATGAATCGATTACGACTGAATTTAACAACGGAAAGTAGGTATTGATCTCAAAATTACTTTTTGTTTGGAGTAAAAATCGTTGATAAATTCTCTGCTTTTTTAGTTCTTCGATTTTCAACTTTATTTCTTGTTTGATCAGCGCGAGTTTTTTCTTTTCGCCTTTTTTCTGCTTATCGACGACTTTTATGATGTGATAACCAAACTCGGATTTGATAGGATAGGAATGCGAACCTACCGGCAAATTAAAAATTACTTTTGCAATTTCAGGAATAATTTCACTTTTTGAAAAGTAACCCAAATCCCAATCAACGGAAGTCAAAGAATCCTTGTAAGTCTCCTTCACAATATCTAAAAAAGCTTCTTTTTTATTACTTAATCGTTTGCTGATGGCGTTTGCTTCTTTTTTGGTTTGTACAAGTATATGATACGCGTGTATGATGTCTTCAGATAAAATATAGCTGTCGCCATTTTCCTCGTAGTATTTCTGAATTTCCTGATCGGTCACTTTAATTTTCTTGTTAATCGATTCTTCAATTAATTCATTTATTAAGAGTTCTTTCTTGAGATTCTCGAACTCCTTCTGAAACTTCTGACTTTTATCCAACTCGCGATTCATGGCTTCCTGGTATAAAACTTCGTTGTTGACCCATCTCAGAGCATATTCTTTAATTTCTGATGAAGTTAAATTCTTCCGAAATTGTGGAGGAATTTCTTCCAGAACGTCGTGAAGCATAAGGCTTTTTTTACCAACTTTAGCGATTACCAGTCCTTCTTTGTGATGTTGCTTGCACCCCCCAAAAAGAATCATCAACAAACAGGTCCAAACCAATAATGTCGTTTTGAAATTTACCGCATTTTTAATTTCACTTATCATCATTTCCTCTTTATTTGACTCATCTGTACTGGTCTTTCTATTTTCATTTCAATTCTAGTAAATCGCGGTTTTATGCTAAAGCCCCGTCAATGAATTTTGTGAAAAGGACTCTTAATTTATCAATCGGCGATTTTGAACGATGAGTTGATTCTCTGCATCGTTGTATGGAATCTGATCTTCTTTTACGGGTGCGGTGTTGAAACTTTGTAAAAATTCGCAACTCAGCAAGAGAGGGTCTTTGTTAAATTCAGCATACACCACTCTAATTGCCAGGCCGTCACTCTGAACAAATTCAAATGGATAACACGCGTTTACCACCATTGAACCCAGCCAGTTTTTAAATGGTTCCCCTGATTGCTCAGACAGTTTGGGTGAAAATTTTGCCACCATTTGGTTTTGATCGATTTGAATCTGTTGAATGCCGAGCTTACTTCCAAGGATTCTCAATTTCACAAAATTGAGCAAATTTGTCACCGCCACCGGTGGTCGGCCAAATCTATCGTTGAGTTCGGATGCCATTTTTTCTATTTCCTCGAGCCCTGTACTTTCGGTTAATCTTCGATAAACATCCACCCGGTCCGCGCTCGATTCAATATAATCATCCGGGATGAAGGCGTCGGAGTCGATCTCTACCCGGGTCTTCAGCTCGCGACTTTCATAAGATTCACCCGCGCTTTCCGATTTGAGTTCTTTAACTGCCTCATCCAAGATTTTATTATATAGATCAAATCCAAGGGCATCAATGAACCCGGATTGTTCGGCTCCTAACAAATTGCCGGCGCCTCTGATTTCCAAATCCCGCATGGCGAGTTGACTGCCAGAACCTATTTCGGAGAACTCCTCGATGGCGCGCAATCGTTTCATGGCTTCATCGGTGAGGGTCTCAATGGGGGGAATGAGCAAATAAGCAAACGCCCTGTGGTGAGACCGCCCGACTCTGCCGCGTAATTGATACAGTTGCGCCAATCCTAATTTGTCTGCCCGATTGACAATAATCGTATTCACGTTTGGCATGTCCAATCCATTTTCAATAATCATTGTTGAAACCAGAATGTGATATTTTCTATCCATAAATTCGATCATCACCTGTTCCAGTTCTTTTTCGTGCATTTGCCCGTGGGCGACTACGATATCGGCTTCGGGAATTAGACCGCTCAACATTGAAGCGATACGATCGATGGTTTGAATGCGATTATGGACAAAAAACACCTGGCCACCGCGTTCCAGCTCATTTAAGATTACTTCACGGATATAGGCTTTATTGAACGGCATAATCTCTGTGACAATGGGCAGCCGGTTCCGTGGCGGTGTGTTGATATTTGAAATATCTCTCGCCCCCATCAATGAAAGATATAGCGTGCGCGGTATGGGGGTGGCTGTGAGCGTAAGTACATCCACCGTGGCCTTTAGCTGTTTCAATCGCTCTTTTTGTCTGACTCCGAACCGTTGTTCCTCATCAATTATCAAAAGGCCCAATTCTTTAAAAAAAACGTCTTTTGATAAAATCCTGTGAGTACCGATTAAAATATCTACTTTGCCGTTTTTAATATTCTCTAAGATTTTCTTTTGTTCGGATTTTGTTCGAAACCTCGAAAGCATTTCAATCACAATGGGATATTTTTCCAACCGGTTTTTAAAGGTATTAAAATGCTGATAGGCCAATATGGTCGTCGGTACCAGCATACCGACCTGCTTCCCGTTGGTGACCGCTTTAAATGCCGCTCGAACTGCGACTTCGGTTTTTCCGAATCCGACATCCCCACAAACCAAACGATCCATGGGTTTACTACTTTCCATGTCTTTCTTCACGTCGATACATGCTTTAATTTGGTCGGGGGTGTCTTCAAATGGAAAGGACGCTTCTAATTCTTTTTGCCACAGTGTGTCCTGGGAAAAGGCCAAACCTCCTTGAGATTTTCGTCTTGCATAAATTTCAATAAGCTCCTGGGCAATGTCTTTGATTTTCTTCTTGGTTCTGTTTTTAAGTCTTTGCCAATCCGCTGTTCCCAATTTATTGAGCTTGACTTGCATCCCCTCTTTTGAGGAGTATTTATGAACTCGATCCATTTTGTCAAGATTGACATACAAATTGTCGCCATCTCTGTATTCAAGATGCAAACACTCTCTTTCGTGGCCCCTGATTTTAATTTTCTTCAGGCCCTTAAAACGCCCAATACCAAAATCGACGTGCACCACGTAGTCGTCCAGGTTCAGAAATTTTAGCTGCCGACGAGACAATCCTTTGTGTGATTTACGCGGTAGTCTGAGCCGTTTTAATCTTCCATAAAATTGATGATAGGTAATCACAACCAGATTGGCAGCATTAAATACAAAGCCATTATGTAAACCCAATGACGCGACTTTTAAATTCGGTGTCATAATCCCTTCTTCTTCGAATATTTCTTCCATACGATTGGCATGGTTGAGATTTTCACAAAGAAAATAAATAATGGGTAAATTGTTTCCCGATGCGCTACTTTCTTGGTTTATTTTTTTCAGGTAGGTGTCTAATAATTTTAAGTTGCCGTTGAAATTATCCAGTGGCCGCGATTTCAAGTCGACAACTTTGTAGTCGCCCGCGCCAATGGAAAACAATTTTACTTGTTGAAAATGACTGATCCGGCTTTCAATTGTTTTCCAACGATCGTCCTCGGTATTCGTTGCTCGCGAATCGATTTCATCAAGCTCAATCTCAGTGGATGCAACATCCACAAATTCCCTGCGGATTAAATCGGGCTCATCTAAAACCAGCAGCGCGTCCGGCTTTAGAAAATCCAGCACATTCGTCTTCACTTTTTTTTGCGACAAAGCCTTTGACTTCGAGTCCACACTGGAAAATTCTTGTGGATATAGATTTATATGTTTCACTTTATCCAAAGACCTTTGAGAAAGCGGGTCAAATTTCCGCAAGGATTCGACCTGGTCGCCCCAGAATTCAATTCGAATGGGATGGTCTGCTGAATAAGGAAACACGTCCACAATACCGCCTCGTACACTCATCTCCCCCGCCTGTTCAACTCGATACTCTCGCAAGTAACCAAAATCGTTCAGCTTTTTTACTAAATCCTGAAAATCAATTTGGTCTTTTTCATTTATAGTTATTTTTTGTTGAACATAACTCGATCTGGAGGGCAGTTCCTGCAACAAACTTTTACTCTGAATTAGTACTATGTGTGGCTTGCCTTCAGCAAGTTGTTCTAATGCATATAAACATTCTGATTTTGCCAGATAACTTGAATACTCAAATCCAAACCTTTGGTTGACACCGGTAGTAAAGTAAGAAACCGCTGTACTGCCTAAAAGCGCCCCCACCTCTTCTTTCACCATTTCAGCTTCATGGGCATTACAACAAATGAAGGCGATTTGTGACGACAATTTTTTATAAAAATTTATCAGCAACAGCGCTTTCTGCGTCCCATAAGCACCTTTGACCCCCACGCTTTGTTTTTTCAAAAGCAGTTCGTTAATTCGCTTTACAGGCGGCGCATTCTGGAAAAGATCAAATATTTTATCTGCTGCGTTCATGAATTTTGATGAATGATTACTATCTGACGCGTCTGGGTACCGATTTTCGTTTCAAGCGGTAACACAGAAAAGGTAATTTCTAATTGGGGATGAACTAATTTCAAGTCTATTATCTCACGAAGAAAATTACTGCCTTTAATGGTGATTATTTTACCATTTACTTTTAAAAACGGCAACGCCCATTTGAATGTTTGTTTCAGGTCGGCTACCGCTCTACAGACGACCATATCAAACTTATTTTTGCATCCCGCACTCTTTGCAAACGATTCAGCTCTTTTACACACCACATTTATTTTTGTGAAACCCAACTTTTCCACCACGCTCCTTAAAAAAAGCCCCTTCATTCGTTTGGATTCTAACAAAGTCAGGGTTATATTTTTGCTCACAATCTTCAATGGAATTCCAGGAAATCCCGCCCCGGTACCCAGATCTAAAACGATTGCTTCACGATTAAATTCATTAATCAACGAGAGTGCGGCCGACTCCAAAAAATGTCGCTCGATTATGCGCACCTCATCATTTTTAGAAATCAAGTTTATTTTTTTATTCCACTTGATGAGCTCGCTATAATAAATCTGGAAATGCTCACACATTTTGTCAGTGAGTGTAATGCCGCAATTCTCAAATTTATTCTTCAACGACGTCAAATCTAACGCGGTTTTTGTCACCACCTGTTTTTCATGTTTCACGTGAAACACGCTTTTATTGAGATTTTTTTAGATATATCAAAAGCACCGAAATGTCAGCCGGCGACACCCCGGATATACGACTGGCTTGTCCGACATTTTGGGGTTGAATTTCATTTAATTTCTCTCGCGCCTCCGCAGACAGCGCATTGATTTTTGTAAAATCAAAATTCTCTGGGATGATCGCGGTTTCCAGGTTCATGAGCTTTTTAGTTTGCCGGTTTTGCCGATCAATAAACCCTTCGTATTTAATTTCAATTTCCACTTGTTCCCGGACCGCGTCCCACTCCTTGCTTGTCCAGTTGTTCAAAATCTCCAGTTGGCCGATTTCTGCCAAATCTTTTAGTGCAATTTCAGGACGCTTTAACAAATTACACAAGGATTCTTTTTCTGATATTTCTGATGATTTAATTTTATTTAATATTGGATTGATTGTCTGCGGAGCAACCCTGCATTCCTTTAATTCATTTATGGCAACGCCAATTCGAGTTTTTTTCAATTCAACGTGTGCAAATTGCTCCGGCGAAATGAGTCCCAATTCATATCCATATTTCATTAGGCGTAAATCGGCATTATCCTGGCGCAACAACAAGCGGTGCTCAGCCCGGGAGGTAAACATGCGATATGGTTCGATGGTGCCCTTGGTCACCAGATCGTCGATGAGGACGCCAATGTAAGCCTCAGAGCGCTGCAAGACAAAGGGCTTGCGATCCCGCAATTTTAACACGGCGTTTACGCCAGCCATAAATCCTTGACTAGCCGCTTCTTCGTAGCCCGTGGTACCATTTATTTGACCCGCAAAAAATAAATTCTCTATTCGCTTCGTTTCCATATTGGGATTCAGTTGTGTCGGCGGAAAATAATCATACTCAACCGCATAACCCAGGCGCGTAATCTTAACCCACTCCAGACCGGCAACCGTTCTAAGGGCTTCGAATTGGATTTCTTCAGGAAGGCTTGTGGAAAAGCCGTTGACATAAAACTCTGACGTGTTTCTTCCCTCGGGTTCTAAAAAAATTTGGTGCCGTTCTTTTTCCGCAAATCGGTGGATCTTATCCTCAATGGATGGACAGTATCTCGGACCAACGCCTTTGATTCGACCCGTGAACATTGGGGAGCGATCAAATCCTTTCCGCAAAGCGTCATGGGTTTTGGGGTTGGTGTAGGTTAAATAGCATGGAAGCTGCTCCACAGAGATCGAATCGTGTTGAAATGAAAAAGGAATCGGTTCCTCATCACCTGGTTGAATTTCTGTTTTAGAAAATTCGATGGTGGAGCCATCGATGCGCGGAGGGGTGCCGGTTTTTAAACGCCCAGCTTTAAATCCCAATTCCAGTAGAGACTCGGTAATTCCCTGTGAAGAAAATTCGCCAGCACGCCCGGCCGAATATTGAACTTCCCCAATGTGAATGACTCCATTCAAAAAAGTGCCCGCCGTTAAAATGACCGTTTTCGCCTTGATCAAACTACCTGTTTCGGTGTAAACACCCATCACCTTAGTATTCTTCACTTTCAGTCGTACACCCATCCCCTGTCTAATATCTAATTCATCTTGCAATTCACAAGCGCGCCGGATTCTCTGAGCATATTCTGTGCGGTCGCATTGCGCTCGCGGCGACCATACTGCCGGCCCTTTGGATTTATTGAGCATACGAAATTGAATTCCTGCATCGTCAGTAGCCATAGCCATTTCTCCGCCCAATGCATCGATCTCTTTCACCAGTTGTCCTTTTGCCAACCCGCCGATGGCGGGATTGCAAGACATCTGACCAATGGTAAAGATATTCATTGTCAGCAGTAAAGTCTTTGCTCCCATGCGAGAAGCTGCCAGTGCCGCTTCTGTTCCAGCGTGGCCGCCCCCTACTACCACCACGTCATATATTTCTTCATTATGAAAACTCAAATGGCTACCAATTCATCTTTTTGTGTTTCACGTGAAACATTAATTTATTTTCCAATGCAAAAATTCTCAAAAATATTTCCTAGAATTTCTTCAGTAGATACTTCACCAATAATTTCATCTAATTTCTTTATGGCATCTCTAACATCGACCGCAACAAACTCGGCAGACATTCGCTTTTTCAGTGTTTGAGTTGCTAAAATTAATGCTTGAGCTGCATTTTCCAAGGCTTGTTTTTGTCTAATGTTCGACACCAACGGATCTATTAAATCTACCTTCTCTTTTCCAAATGCTTTTTTTACCAACGCCTGTTCCAATTCATTGAAGCCAAGCAATTCTTTGGCTGAGATTTCCAACGTATCTGAAAATCCAAATCGTCGTATTACTTCGTTTTTAAATGTTTTTTGCGGCAAATCGATTTTGTTCAACACCGCAATGACATTCTGACCAAATTGTCGCGAATCATCAATTAACCGGCCTATTCGCTCTACGAATTGCACGTCCTGGGAATCGATCTTTTGACTGGCATCAAACAGCACCAAAACGATATCCGCGTTTTCAACTTGGTTTAAGGTTCGGTTCACACCTTCTTTCTCAACCACGTTCTGAGTCTCTCTTACGCCAGCTGTGTCCACAGCTCTAAAAAGAAAACCGCGAATGTTGAGGGATTCTTCCAAAACGTCGCGCGTGGTGCCTGGAATTTCCGTAACAATTGCTCTATCGATTTTCAGAAGCGCATTTAACAAGCTGGACTTTCCCACGTTGGGTTTGCCAACAATCACAAGCTTCGCTCCATCGCGCAAAATTCGTCCACGCAGATAAGAGTCTAACAGATTCTTAATTTCCTTCTTGATGCCATAAATTTTGTTCTCAATTTCTTTAAATTCAGGAAATACCAAATCTTCTTCTGCAAAATCCAATTCAAGCTCAATGAGCGAACAAGCCTCAATTAGGCCCTTTCGCAGCTTATTTATTTTATTTGATAACGCCCCCTGAAACTGCGAAAGCGCTGATTTTAAACTCATTTCAGAGGCCGCTTGGATAATATCGCCCACGGCTTCCGCTTGATTCAAATCGAATCGTCCGTTTAAAAAAGCTCGCTTGGTAAACTCTCCGGGTTCTGCCAGACGCGCTCCCCGATCGATTAATTTTTCTAAAATTTTTCTACTTAATAAATAACCTCCATGACAGCTAATTTCTACAACATCTTCTCGGGTATACGACCTCGGCGCCCGAAACACGGTCACAATCACTTCGTCGAATAACGCATACTTCTCATGATTTTTTTCGTTAGATTTGTTTTTAAGTCCCTCTGGTGCAAAGACAGGTATGTTTCCTATATACGCCTTGTGCGATTCGGCATCTATTAATTTAACGGCGCCATTAAATAAAGGGGCGACTATTTCTATTGCTCTAGGTCCGCTTAGTCTCAATACTGCAATTCCACCGGAACCGGCGGGGGTTGAAATCGCGGCGATAGTATCTTCCAGCTTTTTCATCGGTTCGCGAAATTAAATTTTTCTGTGCCCAAAAAATATCTTGGAATACTTACACTATTATTCATTGAGCAGCTCTTAAATTAAAACAGCCCCACTCGTTTGGCAGGGCTTAGCTATGATTACATCCGATAATTATTAACAACTGGTTGACGGTCTAATTATAATACCTTCTCTTATAATCGTGCTTAATCCGTCGTTTTCTGGATTGGGGTTTTTTTACTTCTGCCTGCGGTTTTGGTTTATGTGGAATCAACTTTTCCTGAAAAATTGAAAACAAATTAAATAACGCATAATAAAGATTCAATCCAGAAGGAAAACTGTTAAACAATAAAGTAAAAAAGATCGGCATAAAATAAATCATCGCCTTTTGTTTCGGATCCTTCATCGTTAATTTTTGTTGGATGAACATAGTTACACCCATAAATATAGGAAGTATGTTCACAGTATCTCCATAAAGCGGAATTGCTTTTGGCAGTGTCGCGATTGTGTCCGGTCTTGAAAGATCCGTAATCCACCAAATAAACTCTGCCTGGCGCAATTCGATTGTAGAGCGAAAAACATTGAACAGCGCAATGAGCAACGGCATTTGGAGCACCATGGGGATACATCCCCCAAGGGGATTCACGCCATGCTCCTTGTAAAGCTTCATTATTTCTTGCTGCTTTTTCTGGGGATCATTTTTATACTTCTCGTTTATCTCTGTCATGAGCGGCTGCAAAGACTGCATTTCCTTCATCGATTGGTAGCTTTTTTTTGTTAGGGGATAAAGCAAAACCTTTATTAATATTGAAAAAATGATAATCACCACACCATAGTTCGGAATAATCTTATGTAGAGCCACAAAACTCCACAATATGAATTTGGCAAACGGTCTAAAAATCACCCAACCTAAATCCATCATTTTTTCTAAATTGACATTGTAACTTTTCAAAATATCATAGTCGATAGGACCAGTATAAACTGTAAATGTGTCAACCTTCTTCTTTTGACCTTCAAAGGGCAATTGCAGATAAAATCCGTATTTTTTCCACGGCTCTTTTTTCCCTATCTCAACCTTAGTCCCTGTAAATTTAACTCCCTGCGCTTTCACATCCTTTGGAATGGCAGCAACCATAAAATATTTAGTACGAATTGCCACCCAATCCGTCGGATTATCCCATTCGGATGCATCAAAATCATCGTCCACATTAAACACTTCAGCATCCCCCTGGTAAGCGTACGCTTTTGCACTACTCATGTCCAGTTTAAAATCGGGTTCGGTTGATTGAAGACCCGATTTCCAAGACAAGAAGTATGAAAACCCATCCACCAAATTTCCCATGTTCAAAAGTTCAATCTTCATGGTTACATCATATCGATCCTGATAAAACGTGAAGGTCTTTTTAATCTTTTGATTGTTTTTTAGATCGAGGATGAATTCCAAATTCGCACTCGGATGTTTTTCTGATAGAAGAACCTCCCTTTTGTTTACATTAAATAATAAGTGGCTGGTATCCAAGGTGTCGTTTTCAATTGGTAAAAGCAATGCTAAATTTCCTTGTCCGTCGTTCCCGATGATTTGTACATTCGGGCCCTGAACCAACTTGTACTTTTTGAATTCCCAGGAAATTAGAGTCGCTCCCTTTGTCGAAAATTTTGCTCGATAACGATTTGTCTCAACTATTATTTCATCACCTTCGCCAGTAAATTCAGTAAACAATTTCGACGATTCGGCGGGTTCTAATTCTTGAATAGCTGGTGAAGGTGTCGCCTCAGCCTTTTTCGTTTGTGGAACCACGGACTCTTTTTGTAATTCTTTCGGGTGCTCACTGGATTCCGTGGACTTTTGTGGGGGTTTGGGTAAAAAGTTCTTTTGGTAAAAATCTGTATTCAGGACAATTAAAATTAATCCTATAAGCAAAAATGCTAAAATTGTCTTTTTATCGAATTCCATTGTATTATTCTTTTTAATTTAGAGGGTCGTAACCACCGGGATTGAAAGGATGACATTTAATTAGCCGATTCATTCCTTTCCAAATTCCGACGATCAATCCGTATTTCGAGATGGCTTGTAGCGTGTATTCTGAACAAGAGGGATAAAATCGACAAGAAGGAGGCAATAGCGGAGAAACGACGCGTTGATATATTTTAAGAATTGCTATGCCAAGGTATCTCATGTAGCTATTTGCAAAGGTTACTTAGTAAATGAACAAATTGTTGATCTAATTCTTGGAATTTTTCATCTAAAATTCCTGGTCGAGCGACAACGACAATCGCTTTCCTTTGAGGAAATTTGTGAAAATAGGATCTCACTAATACTTTTAGTCTTCTTTTGGCTCTATTACGTTTAACCGCACCCTTAATGCTTTTTGCCACAGCAAATCCGATCTTTAATTCTCTCGATGGTAGCATAAACACTACGATATGATTTGATTTTACTTTTTTTCCGCTATTAAATATTTCGTTAAATTCTGATTTCTTTTTTATGAAGACTTTTTTCCCAAACCGATAATTTTTCACAAACAGCCGATCTTTTATCTATCGCTTACCGTTAAACTTTTCCTTCCTTTGGCTCTTCTGTTTTTCAAAACCGCTCTACCAGCGTTACTTTTCATTCTTTCTCTGAAACCGTGTTTGTTCAACTTTTTCCGGTTATGTGGTTGGTGAGTTCTTTTCATTCTTTTTACCCGTTTAGTTTAATGATTTCAAATGCATCAAAGCTGGATAACATATTAATTTTTTGTCTAAAAGTCAAGTAATTTCTATTAAGGTAAAACTCTCTCTGTAATATGAAACTCAAAGTTTTTGCTACTTCCTTTCTGCACAATTCCGCAAGTAGAACCAAACCAAAAAGTCTATTTTTCGCTTGACATTCAGCCCCTTTTTCTTAAATTTTAGTCATCCCTGCCAGTAGATTTTCACCATAAAAACTTGTGGATAACTTAACAAACTTAGCATTTATTAAGGAATTATTAAATTATGTCTTATTTTTTAAATATTTAATTTATGAAGTTAATTACAGAAACCATATAGATATTTAATTTATGTTTTTTTTCAAGTTATACATGTTTTTGAATTGTGAATAATATGTGGATAACTTAGTGTGTTGGTTAAAAGAAATGGTTTGGAGGTGGATGGAGACCCAACCCCATTTTTTTAACCTCAATCATCTTTCTTTCTTTTTCATCACAATTTAAAATGAGGGTTAGGAAAATGTCTTTAAATAGTATAACAGCGTGGGACGCATGTTTATCAATTATAAAAAACAGCATCAATCCACAAAGCTTTACCACTTGGTTTAAGCCCATAAGCCCGGTTAAGCTTGAGAATCAAAACCTGACTGTTGAAGTACCAAGTCAATTCTTCTATGAGTGGTTAGAGGGTCACTATAGTACCTTGATCAATCAAGCTTTGATAGAAGTCTTAGGTGATCAATCAAAATTGACCTATTCCGTCGTAGTGAATGGAAACGATGAAATTAAAATGCTGCCATCACTGGACAAGTCCAATACGATGAACAAACCTTACATTAAAAGCAATTTGAACGAACGGTACCAGTTCGATAATTTTGTTGAGGGTCACAATAATCAGTTTGCTCGAGCGGCTTCATTGGCTGTTGCCGAATCTCCCGGCAAAACCACCTTTAATCCAATTGTAATCTACGGAGGTGTGGGTTTAGGAAAAACGCATTTGATCCAAGCGATTGGAAATTTCACGTTAGTTCAAGGAACCGCTAATCGAGTTTTATATGTGGATAGTGAGAAGTTTACGATTGAATTTATTAATTCTATCCAGAATCACAAGACAACTGAATTCAGTTCAATATATAGAAACGTAGATATTTTATTGGTGGATGATATACAATTTTTTATCAATAAAGAACGCACCCAGGAAGAATTCTTTCATACTTTTAATGCTCTTTATAATTCCGGAAAACAGATCGTGCTGTCATCAGATCGCCCTCCAAAGGAGTTGGACGGGGTTGAAGAACGACTCATATCAAGATTTCAATGGGGCTTGGTTGCAGACATCCAACCACCGGATTTGGAAACAAGAATTGCCATCCTTCAACAAAAGGCTGATGAAAATTGTATCTCCATTTCTGGAAATATCATCGAATTCATCGCCACCAATGTCACTTCCAACATTCGTGAATTAGAGGGCTCCTTGATCAGACTACTGGCTTTTTCTTCTTTAAATGGCAAAGATATTACTTTAGACCTGGCAAAAGATGTATTAAAAAATTTGAGTTTGGGAAAAAAGAAAAAAATATTGATAGAAGAAATTCAAAGAATCGTAAGCGAACATTTTAATATTCCAGATGATATGCTTCGAGCTAAAACCCGAAAAAAAGAAATTGCCTATGTCCGACAACTCGCTATGTTTTTAACAAAAGAGATGACTAAAAATTCTCTAAAAACGATTGGACTACATTTTGGTGGCCGTGATCACAGCACAGTAATTCACGCAATTCAAACTATCGAAAATCTCACAAAAGAAGATAAAAAAGTTTTTGAAGATGTTACTGTTTTACAAAAGAAAATTGAAATGTCCAGCATCTAATCTGGTTTGTCCACATCCGATTGTTAATAACTCATCAAAAGAATAGAATTGAATGTTAATAACTTAATAAAATTTTTTTAAAAAATAATTTGAATTTTAGAATGAGTAATTAATCACACTTTATCCATATTAAATCCACATTTTTTAAAATAATTTAATAAATAATAAAATTTTATTTTTATTAAATTTAATGTAAATTGGTAATGACTTTATCCACATATCAACATGCTATACTAATACTAATAAGAATTTTCTTGAATAATATTATTTTATTTAGTAGATTTTTCGATTAATACTTATTTAGCTTTGAGGCACTCATGAAATTTAAAGTTAACCAAAAAGATTTTTTTCAAGCTATTCAAAATATTATCGGCGTGGTTCCGGTTAAAACCACCATCCCCATACTCAGTAATGTGTTGGTTATTTTAGAAGAGAATGAATTGACCTTAACCGGTACAGATTTGGAGATTTCAATTTCGACTAAAATAAACGTTCAGGGAACCGAGGACGGAGCCGTTGCTGTTCCCGCAAAAATTTTATTTGAAATTGTGAGAGAGCTCCCGGATATTCCTCTTGAGTTTGCTACTGATGAAGAGTTTAAAATTACCTTGCGGACAGAAAAAGGATTGTACAGACTTTCTGGAGAGACAAAAGAGGATTTCCCAAAAATAACTATTGAAAATATTTTGGGAACCTTTACCATCCCTGCGGATCAGTTTAACCGCATGATCAATAAAACCATTTTTGCCGTGTCCACAGATGAATTAAGAACCACCTTGATGGGGGTTTATTTAAAAGTTATGGAAAATGAGCTACGAATGGTATCCACAGACGGGCATCGATTGGTGAAAGTTGAATATCAAAATTTAAAGGGTCTGGAAATACAAACAGAATCCATCGTGCCAACCAAAGCATTGAATCTGCTTTTGAAGAATATCCCAGCAAACGGGGATGTAAAAGTTAATTTAAGCGAAGATCACATTATATTTGTGCTGGATAATACGACGATTTTAAGCAAGTGTATAGAAGGCCAATTTCCAAATTATGAACGCGTTATTCCCACGGAAAACGATAAAAGAATTATTTTGAACAGAGAAATGATCAGCGCCTCAGTTAGAAGGGTAGCGATTTTTTCCAACTCCATTACACATCAGATTAGACTATCTATCTCAAACAACAAAATAAACATTCAATCCGAGGACATCGAGTTTGGGGGAGAAGCTCAAGAAAGCATCGACGCCGAATTTACCGGCGAGGAGTTGGAGATTGGTTACAATGCAAACTACTTCCTAGACATTTTACGGCATTTAGAAACAGAGGACGTGATTCTCGAAGTTAAAGATCCCATAAGTGCAGGTATTATTTATCCAGGTAGCCAAAATAAAAATGAAAAAATCTTAATGCTGCTGATGCCCATCCGATTAAATGAAGATTAATGAATGCTGTTGAGTAAGTTAATTCTAGTTAATTTTAGAAACTATGAAAATGTCGTTATCCATTTTAATTCAAAAATTAACTTTTTAATAGGTTTAAATGCGCAAGGTAAAACCAATATTCTGGAAGCCATTTATTTACTATGTTTAGGTAGAAGTTTTAGATTTGCGAAAAACCAGGAATTGCTGAAAATAAATAAATCTTATTTTATTATCGAAGGGAAAATTAAAAAAGATAATAGTCTAAGTAAACGTGTCATTATTCAATATAAAAAGAATGGCAAAAAAGAAATAAGCATTGACCGCAAAAAAGTTGCAAAAAACTCAGATTTTTTTGGAAAATTTCCAATAGTAGCACTGTCACCCGATGATTATAAAATTACCACTGGTAGTCCGTCTGAACGTAGAAGATTTATAGATCTCCTTTTATCCCAAGTCAGTATTTCTTACCTTCAAAATCTACAAGAATATCATAAAATATTGAAACAGAGAAACAAAATTTTACAGGATTTCAAGGGAGGTAGGAGTTATACTGTTATGGCCATCGAACCTTGGACTCAAAGCTTGGTTAGGGTTGGCAGTTTACTCATGGCAGAAAGGTTTCGATTTATCTCTGATTTTGCGATAATACTTAGTGAAGTTTACAAGAGTTTTGTTGATGCGAACGATCAGCTAACTTTATCGCTTGTACCCTCATTTGAAGTTATGCAAAAAAAGAGTATTGAAGATAATTTTCTTGATAACTTGAAAAAAAAAGAAACCACGGAGCGATGGATGGGCTCCACTGTGGTTGGACCACATCGTGATGATTTGGAGTTTAAAATTAATGATCAAAATTTACGCAAATACGGTTCGAGAGGTGAACATAAATCTGTCATCATAGCTTTAAAATTGGCAGAATATAAGTTTTTAAAACAAAAAAAAGCCGAAACGCCTGTCTTTTTGCTCGACGATTTTGGCTCTGAATTGGACGATGTCAGACAACAGAAAATATTTCTTTCGTTTGAGGGACAGGGACAAATGTTCTTTACCTCGCCTAACGAACAGGTTTTGAAATTCCCAGGACTTGATAAATACCAACCGCACGATGTTTCGGTTTTTTTTATTAAAGATGGGTTAGTTGAAGAACATGAAAAAGAACGAACCTAAAAAACTTGGCGAATCAATTTCTAAATTGATTAAAGCCTTGGGTGTTGAAAAAAAAATTAAAGAGCAAGAACTGCTGCGCAATTGGTCTTCACTAATGGGAGAAAAGATTTCAAAAGTCACAGAAGTTGAGAAGGTCGTTGATGGAATATTGTTTATCAAGGTTGTGAACAGTATCTGGAGAAATGAACTCTTCTATATGAAACGAGAATTATTGCAAATTATTGAAAAAAAAATAGGTCAAAATATAATAAACGACATCCGGTTTATTTAATTATTTTGAAGGAATTCATTTTTATGACAAAAACGAAATCAGGAAAACAAAAAAAGTTAGACACCTATAACGCAGAACAGATTCAAGTACTGAAGGGACTTGAAGCAGTTAGAAAAAGACCGGCAATGTATATCGGTGATGTTTCTGCGAGAGGATTGCATCATTTAGTTTATGAAGTGGTTGATAATAGCATTGATGAAGTGTTAGCAGGATATTGCAACAAAATAAATATTATTTTAAATGAAGACGGAAGTGTGACGGTGATGGATAATGGCAGGGGAATTCCCGTGGATAAACATCCAACCGAAAAGCTGCCAGCCTTAGAAGTCGTCATGACGGTTTTGCACGCTGGTGGAAAATTCGATAAAAAAACATACAAGGTGTCGGGAGGTTTGCATGGTGTAGGGGTTTCTGTTGTCAATGCGCTGTCTGAATGGTGTGAGGTTGAAGTTTGTCGGGATGGAAATATTTATTTTCAAAGATATCAAAGAGGCATTTCTAAATCAAAATTAGAAATAATTGGAAAAAAGAAATCGACCGGGACAAAAACCACGTTTATGCCAGATAGCACGATATTCAAAAACACAGCTATCAATTTTGATGTCATCTCCGATAGAATGCGGGAGTTAGCTTTTCTAAATAGAAAATTAGAAATCAATATTTCGGAGAAAAAAATCGGTAAAAAGAATACATATCTATATAAAGGAGGTCTGATTTCTTTTATTGAATATTTGAACGAAAGCCGAACTCCCATTCACAAAAAACCCATTTATTTAAGCGGTGAAAGAGAAGACTTCAGCATTGAAATTGCTTTGCAATATAATGATACTTACATCGAAAACATTTTCACTTATGTCAATAATATCAACACCATAGAAGGGGGCTCCCATTTGGTTGGATTTAAAACAGCCCTGACCCGAACTCTGAATAATTACGCTCAGAAAAACAATTTATTAAAAAAAGAGACTTTTACATTAACCGGTGAAGATGTACGAGAGGGATTAACCGCTGTAATTAGCGCGAAAGTACGAGAACCGCAATTTGAAGGTCAAACCAAGACCAAGCTCGGAAACAGTGAAATTAAAGGTTTCACGGAATCTATTTTTGGGGACGGTCTTGCTAGCTTCTTGGAAGAAAACCCGAGTGTAGGCAAGAAGATAATAGAGAAGTGTATCTCTGCTGCCCGTTCCAGAGAAGCGGCGCGTAAAGCACGAGAGCTCACCCGTCGAAAAAGTGCTCTGGAAGGCAGTGCGTTGCCCGGCAAATTAGCCGATTGCTCGATTCAAGACCCTGGCCAGTGTGAAATTTACTTAGTTGAGGGCGATTCTGCAGGAGGCTCAGCAAAGCAGGGCCGCGATCGAAGATTTCAAGCGATTTTACCTCTGAAAGGCAAAATATTAAACGTCGAAAAAGCCCGAATTGACAAAATCTTATCCAACGACGAAATCAGAATTATCGTCTCAGCGCTTGGAACCGGCTTTGGAGCGGAGGAATTTAATTGTGAAAAACTTCGATATCATAAAATAATAATTATGACCGATGCCGATGTCGACGGTTCCCACATTCGAACTTTGCTGCTAACTTTCTTTTTTCGCTATATGAAAGTGCTGATTGAGAAAGGTTATATTTATATTGCACAACCGCCGCTTTATAGAATTCATAAGGGCAAAGAGGATTATTATGTTTACAACGATAACGAGCGGGATACGATTTTAGAGCGGCTCGGAAAAAACGGTGTGACGGTGCAACGGTACAAAGGTCTTGGTGAGATGAACCCTGACCAACTCTGGCGAACCACCATGGACCCGGAACACAGGACGAATTTACAAGTGACGATTGAAGAGGCCATTGAGGCCGATCATATATTCTCAATTCTGATGGGAAACAATGTCGAGTTAAGAAGAAAATTCATTGAGGAAAACGCTCAATACGTAAAGAATTTAGATGTCTAATTGATGAGGTAAATATTTTCATGCAAAATCAACGCGATCGTGTAATTCCAGTTTTTATCGAATCCGAGATGAAGGATTCTTATATCGATTATTCGATGTCCGTCATCGTTTCAAGGGCATTACCTGATGTACGAGACGGTTTGAAACCCGTACACAGACGAGTTCTATATGGAATGATTGATTTAGGATTAAGACCTAACGCGGCTTATAAAAAGAGCGCCCGAATTGTGGGAGAAGTGTTAGGTAAGTATCACCCACACGGAGATTCAGCAGTTTATGATACCATGGTTCGCATGGTTCAGGATTTTTCCTTGCGCTATCCGCTGGTGGACGGACAGGGAAATTTTGGGTCGGTTGATGGCGATTCGCCCGCGGCCATGAGATATACGGAAGCCAGATTAGCCAGAATTGCCGAAGAAATTCTACGTGACTTAGATAAAGACACAGTTGATTTTGTTCCCAATTTTGATGAATCCTTGAAAGAACCGACGGTGCTGCCGTCAGTTCTTCCCAATCTTTTAGTGAACGGCGCATCTGGAATTGCCGTCGGTATGGCGACAAACATTCCTCCCCATAATTTATGCGAGGTGGTCGATGCAATTGTGGCTTTGATTGCACGACCCAATTTGACCATAGAATCGTTGATGAAATATATTACAGGACCCGACTTTCCGACGGGCGCCATCATCTATGGTGATCTCGGTATTGATGAGGCCTACCGCTCTGGTCGGGGTCGAGTTGTGATTCGCGCGCGTGCAAATATCGAAACGGTTAAATCCGGAAGGGAAAATATCATCGTTAGCGAATTACCTTACCAGGTAAACAAAGCGAAGTTGATCGAAAAAATTGCTGAATTAGTTCGCGACAGAAAAATCGAAGGCATCTCAGACGTTCGAGACGAATCTGATCGGGATGGCATGCGCATTGTCATTGAGTTGAAACGCGATGTGCAAGCTGCGGAAGTGATTCTCAACCAGTTGTATAAACACACACAAATGCAATCCACATTCGGTGTGATTCTGTTGGCGTTGGTGAACGGCGCTCCACAAGTGTTAAACCTCAAAGAAGCATTAGAGCACTTCATCGATTTTCGGCATGATGTGGTGGTTCGTCGTACCAAATTCGAGCTCAATAAAGCTGAAAAGCGCGCCCACATTCTCGAAGGGCTCAAAATCTGTCTGGATAATATCGATGAAATTGTCAACATTATCAAGAAATCGCGCAATCCCGAAACCGCGAAAACCTCATTGATCAAACGATTTAAACTTTCTGAAATACAAGCGCAGGCGATTTTGGACATGCGTTTGCAGAGACTCACGGGCCTGGAGAGAAAAAAAATTGAGGACGAGTACCTGGCTCTGATCAAATTGATTGAAAAATTGCGCTCGCTTTTGGAAAATAAACCCAAAAGAATGCAGCTTATTAAAGATGAACTTTTAGAGTTGAAAGAAAAATACGGGGATGAGCGCAGAACCGAAATTATTTCTGAAACAGAAGAATTCACAATAGAGGACATGATTGCGGAAGAAGATATGGTGATCACCATTTCTCATTCCGGTTTTATAAAAAGAATACCCGTTACAACCTATAGAAGACAACTGCGTGGAGGAAGAGGTTCAACTGGGGCATCTACAAAAGAAGAGGATTTCATTGAACACCTTTTTATCGCTTCTACCCACAACTACATACTTTTCTTTACAAATAAAGGGCGTTGTCATTGGTTGAAAGTCCACGAAATTCCTCAAGCTGGCAGAGCGACTAAAGGTCGTGCGATTGTCAATCTACTGCAAATTTCTAAGCACGAAAGAATTGCTGCCTTTGTCAATGTGAAAGAATTTAACCATGACCAATTTTTAGTTATGGCCACGAAGCAAGGGCTCATAAAGAAAACATCTCTGTCTGCTTATAAAAATCCACGAAAAGGAGGCATTAACGCCATTACCATTCGTGAGGGTGATGATCTGATCGAAGCGAAACTGTCAAACGGCAGGCACGATATTTTGCTTGGAACCCATAAAGGGATGTCTATACGGTTCCCGGAAAAAGAAGTCAGAGAAATGGGACGTACTGCCTCCGGTGTAAAGGGTATCAATCTCAAAAAAGATGATTATGTCGTGGGAATGGTGGTCATTAAAAGAGAAGGGACGGTGTTGGTTGTGACTGAAAAAGGCTATGGTAAACGAACAGAATTGAATCAGTATCGCGTGAGCCACCGAGCCGGAAA
The DNA here is from genome assembly GCA_046757025.1 of bacterium. Classification (GTDB taxonomy): domain Bacteria; phylum Zhuqueibacterota; class Zhuqueibacteria; order Oceanimicrobiales; family Oceanimicrobiaceae; genus JBHHXN01. Next base: position 66,271 of record JBHHXN010000002.1, on the reverse strand, counting down.
AGGCATCTTCACCATCAAGGTCACAGACAAAGTTGGGGATATGGTGACTTTAAAAGAAGTGATGAATGATGATGACCTCATGATCATCACCACCAACGGTATCATCATTCGACAAAGTGTAAAAACCATCACGGTTCAGGGCCGGGCCACACAAGGATTACGCTTAATCAAACTGGATCCGGAAGATATAGTCGCGGCAGTGGCCAGAGTGATAAAGGAGCAAACAGAATAGGAACGGAATACCGTATTCATGGAATAACCTGATGCAAAACCTTTGGGAAAATGAAAAACGCCGATTAGTTGATATTTTTTTTGAACGCCTCGCCGCTGGCAAGGATACCGTCTCCATGAGTGACATTAGAGAAATTTCACCGCCAGTGATTTTTAGTGCTCATACAACGAACTTTGCTCGTAAATTACTCAAATCAGAAAACCCGATTCGATTAGAAACAAATCAGCGATATTCTTTAATAAACGGCACCGCCGAAGAAAAATTAAGCACTCTACAGGATTGGTTGATTTCCGAAACCGTTTTTACAAATAAAGAAATTTACCACCTTTGTAATTTTGCAATCAAATTTCAGTTCGAAACATTAGTTCGACCAAAACAGTCAATTCTTGAAACCATTTTTTTTACCTCTAGTCCAAAAGCAAAAGAAGATATTTTGGTCATAATACGTGGTTACGGTGAGAAGCGGGCGTTTATTCGAAAAGCCGCGCGGGCATTAAAGTGCGTCGATGAGAAAATTATTTCAAAAGAGTTACTGCGATTATTATTAAATCGTGTCGAACGAGACGTGTATAAAAGCACGCCGGTGTCGGCGTTTTTGAAGGACCTAGAATTGCTTTTGGAATTTGTAGACTCCGTTACCGGTGAAAAACAAGCAACTGTTCATTTCAACACCGTTCGGGGGATGCTTGCTGAAAGAGAATTGCTGGACTTTTCAAATGGATTTATCCAAGATGAACAGAAAAAAGAGCACTGGACGCTTGAAGAAGTTGAATGCGCATTGAATCGATATTTGTTAGTCGGTTACCACGATAACTTTTCCCTGCCTTTCGTGCAACCGACAACGCAATTACATAACCTGGGTGCTCCCATAAAGGAATCAATTCCTACACACGATGAGAAATACACATTCAAAGATTGACAAAAAAGCAAGCTATTTAAACAGGAATTTTTAAGATAAATCGCAACAGGAAGTTGTCTAAAGAGAAAACAGAGCTACCACCCGTCTCTAAACTTCATTTTTACCTGTTATCAAGTTTATTTGCATCCTTAACGGCTGTTGGTGCTTATATCAAGATACCATTACCTTATGTTCCAATTACCCTGCAAACATTTTTTGTCATTTTGGGCGGTGCCTTTTTGGGGCCGTACTTTGGCACATTGAGTCAAGTGATTTACCTCGCAGCAGGTTTAATGGGTGCGCCAATATTTGCTTACGGCGGCGGCCCCGGTTATATTTTGCAACCCACTTTTGGTTACCTTCTAGGATATCCGGTCGCCGCGTATATCGTGGGCGTGCTCGTACAAAAAAGAAATCAATCAATTAAGGTAAAGAAAACCACTTTTGTTCACGTTTGTGTATATGGATTTATAGGAGTCTTCTTTATTCTACTTGTGGGTGGAATTGTGCTCTTTTTCAATTTAAAATACCTCGTTCACAAACCCATCTCATTTTCAAAGTTGGTTGTTAGTTATTTTTTGATATTTATACCTGGTGATGTTCTTAAAGCAATTTTCTGTTCTGTGGTTTATCTTAAACTTTTAAAATTAGGATATCCTGTTAATCGGAGGATCTCATGATTGAAAATCTGTGTGTTTTTGAGGACAACCGTTATTCTCATTTTTATCCTTTAGCCTTATCGCGGCCGGTATTTGATTTGAGGTGTGGAATGATGACGTTGAAAGAGAAAATATGCAGACAAGTAAAACCAAAGATTGTTCGCCTGCTTTGCCGGGACTATTTGCAAGATCTGGTTGCAGAACAAAATGAAGGCATGCAGGTAAATCAAGTAATTGCTGATAGCTGCTTATTTGTTAATGGCCGTGTTCTCGCAGATTCAAAATTGAATGCGGTTTTGTCAGATCAGAATGAGCAACTTTATTTTCACCAAGATCAGCTCGTTGCGGCGTTTTTAATAGGGGAAAACACCCACAAAATGCGCAAGGTATGTGAAAAGTCGTTTGATTTAAGCCTTTTTCAGGAAATCGAAAAACGTGAAATCGAGATAAAATTAATTAATTATATTTGGGAATTAATCCATCACAATGCTTCAGAAATTGAGAGCGATTTTAGCGCCATTCAGATGGATGGAAACATAAGTGGTCGCATTTGCGAGGGAGCGACCCTTTTGAACAAAAAAAACATTTTTATCGGGGAAAACACCCAGATTAAGCCGGGGGTCGTAATAGATGCTGAAAACGGACCTATTTACATCGGCCGCAATGTGAAGATAATGGCGAATGCCGTTATCGAGGGCCCGGTTTTTGTTGGGGACAATTCTTCAATTAAAATCGGCGCCAAAATTTATGAAGGAACCTCTATAGGAGAAGTGTGCAAAGTGGGCGGTGAAGTGGAAGAATCCATCATTCATTCTTACAGCAACAAGCAACACGATGGCTTTCTGGGGCACGCCTACCTCGGGCAGTGGGTCAATCTGGGCGCCGATACGAATAACAGCGATTTGAAGAACAATTATGGCAATGTAAAAATCTATATGAATGGAGAAATGATCGACAGCGGCTCCATGTTTGTGGGATTGTTTATGGGCGATCATTCAAAAGCGGGAATTAACACGATGTTTAATACCGGCACAGTGGTTGGGGTAATGAGCAATATATTTGGGGGCAGCTTTCAGCCAAAATTTATTCCCTCGTTCGCCTGGGGCGGTCCTGAAAGCCTCACAGAGCACCATTTAGAAAAAAGTCTGGTTACCGCGAAAAGAGTGATGTCCAGACGTAAAATAGAAATGAGTCGTAATTACGAAAGGTTATTTCGGAATATTTTCGAATTAACTCAGATTGAAAGAAAACGAACTCTAAACAATTCAAATGAATGAGCGATATTTTTAACAATGCCCGTTTCAAACAATTTTCTTAAGATGAACAGACTCTGACTTGATTTCTGATCGGCATTTAATTATCTTAGAATTATGAATAAGCCGTTGAAAAAATAAACTTCTACTCTGATCAAACGGATGCGTCTGTTTTCATGGTGAGCCCGAAGTAAATTCGGAAAACCATGATGACTTTATCATTATCATTTAAAACAGATTTTCAACTGGGCATTCATATTAGAATATAAAATTAAGATATTGAACTTAAAATGAATGTGAAAAATAAGAAAAAACCGTCGTCTGTATCAAAGTTTCAAGTCGGGGATGCGCTTTGGCGCAACATTTTTAAAAATGATAAAAGTCGTCAAGAGACCGTAATCGCTATCCTCCGTCAGGTGCCTCTTTTCCACGGCACAAGCAAGGCAAATTTAAAAGAGTTTGTGAAAATTATTCATCGAAGAAAATTCAAAGAAAATGAAACCATTTTTTGGGAGAGTGAGCCCGGAGTGGGTATGTATATTGTGGAGGATGGTTCTGTTGCCATCTTTAAAAATGTGAATGAACAGGAAAAAGAAGAATTGGCTAAACTAAAGCGGGGGGAGTTTTTTGGCGAGCTCGCTTTGCTGGATGAATCGCCTCGGTCTGCCACTGCCATAGCACTGGAAGAAACCAAAATTCTCGGCCTCTTTCGTCCCGACCTCATGGGACTGATCGATCGCAAGCCCCGCTTGGGCAATAAATTTCTGTTTCAACTTGCTCGGACGATCGGTGAAAGATTAAAACACACCAACGAAGAACTGCAAGCACTGTGGGCGAAAGTTGAAAACTCTAAAATGATCACCTGAACCATGCCTTCCTCTCCTGAAATTCTATCCGTAAGTGTCAACAAGCAAGTGCTCAAAAAAATGGCAAAATGGGGCTTTGCCTTAATAGCAGTGCTTGCCTTTTTGGCCATACTTCCTCTCATAAAATCGGTCGTCACCATCGTAATTATCGCCCTGTTTTTGGCATTTCTTTTTGACCCGGTAGTAAATTTTATTGAAAATCAAGGCTTGGATCGTTTGGTGGCGGTCATTATCGTTTTCGGAATTATTGTGTTAATGACGCTCCTGGTCATTGAGTTTCTTGCTCCAATCGTGATGAATGAGGTTCATCAAATTAGCTCTGGCTTGAGAGAGCAATCCCCCGGACAGGTGATTCAGCAACTAAAGGAAAAATTGGGGGATAAACTTCCGGTGTTAAAAAGCCCCATGATTCAAAAGGAGCTGCAATCCATAGTCGATTCTTTGATGAAAAAAGGATTTAATATTGTAATCGGTGTATTTTCAACAATAATCTCGCTCATCATGTTGGCTTTTATCACCTTTTTCTTTTTGAAAGATGGCCGTCGCATGAAAAAGACCCTGGTGAGCTGGGTACCGAATCGATATTTTGAAATGACGTTACTCATCTTGCACAAAACGAGTACGCAACTGGGTCGCTATATCCGCGGGCAATTACTGGTTGCAGCAATTGTGGGCACCTTGAGTATTCTGGCCCTTTACCTGTTAAATATTCGTTACTTTTTCTTTATCGGCTCCATCGCCGGCCTGGCGAATATGATACCGTATTTTGGCCCGATAGTGGGGGCTGTTCCGGCAATCGTCATAGCCTTAATCGATACCGGCTCTTTCGGTGCTGTGGTCGTGGTTATCGTGGCTTTTGCGGGAATTCAATTATTTGAGAACATTTTTGTTTCCCCAGTCATCGTTTCTAAAAGCGTGGAATTGCATCCGCTGACGATTATCATTGCAATTTTAATAGGTGGCCAATTGTTGGGAATTTTTGGAATGTTGCTGGCTGTGCCAACCGCCAGTATCATAAAAGTCACTGCGAAAGAGCTCCTCTGGGGATTTAAAAATTACCGTATATAATAACCAGAGCTTTTCAGCATCGAATTAAAGTCCCGGTTATTTTTTCCGCTGACAAATCTAAAAGGCGATAGTGCATTTTTCCAACTGTTCTCCTGTTCCTCCAAAAAAAATTGAAATAGTTGGCATATTAATTAATAAAACAATGTTTAGTGAAAGGCGCGGAAACGTATTCACAAACCAACCTCCATGCGCTAAATTACTATCGTCCATTATTTATTAGTTGTTTTCAGAAAGAAGTACAAATAATGAAAGTAAATAAAAATTCTGCGACCTATTTGATTTTTTTAATTTTACTGGTGATGCTTATTATGCAATTTTCAGATAAATTGAGGCAGTCTAGTGAGGGTGCAGAGGAATCGGCCGGGCGTAAACCGTTACCCTCTCAGGAAGAAATTAAAAAGCTGCCCGCTGACGGTGGCCCGGACTATAATCGCTTGATTTTCGAAAAAAGCCCCTATTTACTTCAACACGCTGGCAATCCGGTGAATTGGTATCCCTGGGGTGAAGAGGCTTTTGCAAAAGCGCGGAAAGAAGACAAGCCTATTTTTCTCTCCATTGGTTATTCAACCTGTCATTGGTGCCACGTCATGGAACACGAATCGTTTCAAGACACGGCGGTGGCGCGAGTGATGAATGAGGCGTTTGTATGTATTAAGGTTGACAGGGAGGAGCGACCCGATATCGATCAAATTTACATGGCGGTTTGCCAGGCCTTGACACAAAGAGGGGGTTGGCCGTTGACGATTATCATGACGCCAGAGAAGCGGCCCTTTTTTGCTGGCACGTATTTCCCCAAAATTAGCCGCTACCAGCAAATTGGCATGATGGATCTCGTGCCCAAAATCTCAGAGCTGTGGAAAACGCAACGTGAAAAAATCATTGAAAGCTCAACGCAAATCGTGGACTATCTTCAAAAATCTATCTCCGTGCAACCAGGGGAAGAACTTTCTGAAGATGTTTTACACAGCGCATTTAATCAATTGCTCAACAAATTTGACGAAAAGCATGGAGGATTTGGTTCTGCACCCAAATTTCCTTCGCCACACAATTTCACTTTTTTACTGCGTTACTTCCACCGCACGGGAAATGATCAAGCAATTAAAATGGTCGAGAAAACGTTGCAGCGGTTGCGGCTTGGTGGAATTTTTGACCATGTTGGATTCGGTTTTCATCGCTATTCTACCGATGTTCAATGGATGCTTCCGCATTTCGAAAAAATGCTTTATGATCAAGCCATGATGGCTATCGCCTATTTAGAAACCTTTCAAGTAACGCGGAAGAATGAATACGCCGAAACCGCTCGGGAAATATTTACTTATGTTCTTAGAGACATGACGGCTCCTGAAGGGGGTTTTTATTCCGCGGAAGATGCGGACAGTGAAGGTGAAGAAGGATTGTTTTACTTGTGGAGTCCACAAGAAATAAAAGACATTGTAGGAGAGGAAAAAGGTAGTTTAATCATCAAACTTTTTAATGTGGAGGACGCAGGCAATTTTCTGGATCAGGCCAGCGGTCAAAAAACCGGCAAAAACATTTTGCACCTTGAGCAGCCTTTGACTGTGTTGGCAGAGCAAGCGGGCTTCCAATATGATGAGTTGCATGCAATTTGGAAGGATGTTCGACAGAAGCTTTTCAAATTTAGAGAAAAGCGAATTCATCCGTTGAAAGACGATAAAATTTTAACCGATTGGAATGGCCTGATGATAGCGGCTTTGGCAAAGGGAGCAGCCGTGCTGGATGAACCCCAATATGCACAAGCAGCCAGCCGGGCTGCGGACTTCATTTGGGAGCAATTACGAGATGAAGAGGGTCTTTTAATGAAAAGGCATCGACAGGGTGAATCCGGGCTTCAAGCACACGTTGATGATTACGCTTTTTTTGTGTGGGGTTTGTTGGAGCTTTATGAAGCTACTTACGAGGTGAAATTTCTTCGGCGGGCAACTCTGTTGAATGAAAACATGTTGAATCTGTTTTGGGACGATGAAAAGGGCGGATTGTTTTTCACGGCTGAGAACGCAGAAGAGCTGCTCATACGAAACAAAGAAATTTATGATGGCGCCCTGCCTTCTGGAAATTCAGTTGCGGCACTCAATTTACTGCGTATCAGCCGATTTACCGGAAATCCTGAATTTGAAACAAAAGCAGCTGCCATCGGAAAGTGCTTTTCGAACCAAATAACGCGCGTTGCGAGCGGATACACACAGTATTTAACGGCTTTAGATTTTGCCATTGGCCCTTCGATTGAAGTGGTGATCGCGGGAAAGTCCAACAAAAAAGACAGTATTGCGATGATAAAAGCTTTGCAACAAATTTACGTGCCCAATAAGGTGACTCTTTTTCGACCGGTGGAAGTTAACAAACCACCAATCGTCGAAATAGCGCCGTTTACGGAAAATCAAAGTACTCAAAACGGCAAAGCCACGGCCTATGTTTGTCAGAATTATGCCTGTAAAGCTCCTACAACCCGTATCGATGAAATGTTAAATTTTATGAGAGAGTTTGCAAAATAAGATAATAAGCCATTGCAGATAAGAACACATTGAGGATGGTCGATTTTCTTAATTCGTGCTTGCATGTGAATTGATCGGCATTCCTTTTTCCCACAAAATCGACTAGGCGGCACTTTCATTCAGCGGGTTAATTTGGGGGTGTATGCATTTACTTCTTCATTTAATTCCAACCAGTAACAGGCCCTGTTTTTTTTAATTTTCTCATCCTTTAGATTAAAATTACGGAATAAATATTTTTGGAGGATGGAACCGCTCAGCGTTTTTCGAGAAGCCTTTTGTCTGCGGAATCATAATCTGCCCTTCAGTTTTGGTGGAGAAAATTGACTTTCTGCAACAGCCTCAATTCAAGTGCAGTGAATATGTTCCGATTATTTAAGCAGGATTAGGATCTGTTCAAATTATAAACAGATGGTCAATATTTGACCAGTTTACTTGAATAAAAGAAGGCAAGAGCTGGAATTTACAAACCCAAAACATGCCTGATTGGTTCAAATTGAAGTATTGCGTTCCTTGGCATGTAAATTGCAAATTAAGGTTGTTGCATGAAATTGACAGGATGGAAACACATCGATTTCCTCAAAAGCATTTGTCGCAAAACCGGACGAATTTTATTTTAAATATCTTCATGAAAAATAATAATTTATCAATTTTGGTTATTGTTGCGATATTTTTTTTAGGGATGAATACGCAAACCAGATTCAGTTCGGGCCAATCGGTAAAAAGTCAAAAAAAGGTATTCAATTTTTCTAAAGGCGTTTCTGAGAATATCAAGAACCCCACCCATTCCAGAGGAAGAGTGGGTTTTGTGAAATTTTTAAGTTCAAATCTCCAAATTACAGATTCAAAAAGTATTTTACAAATAAAACTAAAAAACGCAGGTGAAATTATTCAACGGCCGCTGGTGTGGGCTGAATTGTATGACCTGTCAGGAAAATACATTACCAGATTTGAAGGTGACCGGATACATATTTTTCCAGGTGAAACCGAGCTAGTAAATATTGAGATGAGTAATTTGCAAGTGGGGAACTATAAGGCGCTTATCGTTGGTCGCTATGTATCTTACCAAAGCTCGGATTCACAGCACGAATCGATTTCATTGCTGAAATCCTTTACCACCATCGAATTGCCGGTGAGTCACTCTCAATTTCTAGAAATTCCCACCCCCAAACCTGAACCCTTCTTTAAGAATCAGGCTGACGACGTTCAAAGTGAAAAACCTGAATCGGATCTCAGCGCTTTTGTACCAGATGTGACGGATGTTAAAAATCATTTTGATTTAACTACCGGATCGGGTAAAACTCAGAATGATGTAAACAGGTTAAAAAAATTAAACGAACAAATAGCTACCCCCCGGCGTATTGAACGTACGCCAAGAATCAAAGAGTCCTCGTCCACAAAAACGAAAGATATCGCTTATGAATATTATACCGTAAAAAAGGGCGATTGGTTATCTAAGATTGCCAAGGCGTATTATGGCGACGCTCTTAAATATGGTGAAATATTCAAGGCAAATCGTGATATATTAAAGAACCCGAATCTGATATTTCCTGGTCAGAAGCTGAAAATTCCCAGGCTTAGCTCGCAGGATTCGGAAATTTCAAACGCGCAAACAAATCCTCCTAACAACACCTCCAGCCCTTTATCAGCTTGGCCCTGATGCTGACTTGTTGTGAGTCTTGTTGCAGAGTACCGGTTAGGTTTCAATTTTTTTAGATTGACGAAATTCTTCCCCTTTTTTCTGCAAGCCTAAATCAATGGCTTCTGTGGTATCGGGCAGCCCTTGTTCGGCTGCGAAGTCGCGCACCTCTTGAGTGATTTTCATGGAACAAAATTGTGGACCGCACATGGAGCAAAACTTCGCATCTTTAAAGGCTTCGGGAGCCAGGCTCTCATCATGATAGACACGAGCGGTTTCGGGATCGATGGCCAGGTTAAATTGATCTTGCCAGCGAAATTCGAACCGCGCCTTTGACAATTCATCGTCCCATTTTTGTGCTCCGGGGTGACCTTTGGCTAAATCTGCAGCATGGGCAGCGATTTTGTAGGCGATTAATCCTTGCTTGACATCCTCTTTGGTTGGGAGTCCCAGATGTTCTTTCGGAGTCACGTAACATAGCATGGCTGTACCGTACATGCCGATCATGGCAGCTCCAATGGCCGAGGTAATATGATCATAACCGGGGGCAATGTCGGTTACCAGCGGTCCTAATGTGTAAAATGGAGCGCCATGGCAAATTTCTTGTTCCAAGTCTACGTTTTCTTTGATGAGGTGCATAGGAATATGTCCCGGCCCTTCGATCATCACCTGCACATCGTGTTTCCAGGCAATTTCGGTGAGTTCACCCAGGGTTTCTAATTCAGCAAACTGAGCACGGTCATTTGCATCGGCGATGGAACCCGGCCGCAAACCATCCCCAAGAGAAAAGGTCACATCATACTTTTTAAATACCTCACAGATTTCCTCAAAATGTGTGTAAAGAAAATTTTCTTTGTGGTGATAAAGACACCATTTTGCTATAATTGCTCCACCGCGTGAAACGATGCCTGTTAATCGATCTGTGGTTAATGGAATATATCTCAAGAGAACACCGGCGTGTATCGTCATGTAGTCCACCCCCTGCTTTGCCTGCTCTTCAATGACTTTTAGCAATATTTGGGGGGTTAAATCTTCGGGTTGTTTGACCTGGGTGAGGGCTTCGTAAATCGGAACCGTTCCGATGGGGACAGATGAATTTCTCAGAATCGCTTCCCGCGTTTCATATATTTTCTTACCGGTGGAGAGGTCCATGACCGTATCGGCGCCCCAGTGAATTGACCATTGCAACTTCTCCACTTCTTCGTCAATGGAGGAAGTCGTTGAGGAATTGCCAATATTGGCATTCACTTTTACCGTAAAGTTTTTCCCTATAATCATGGGATCCAACTCGGTATGTTGGATATTTGCGGGAATTACGGCTCGTCCCGCCGCCACCTCTTCTTTTACAAATTCCGGAGACATGTTTTCGCGCTCAGCGGCTCTTTTCATTGCCTCTGAAAGAATGCCTTTGCGGGCAAGACTCATTTGAGTTTCACTTTGTTGAGTTTGATTAGACAAAGGTATGTTATTCATTTAAAACCTCCATGATTAAAATAAAAAACCGTCTTCTGGCTCGAGCTTCCGAGAACATGAATACGGTTTATAATTAATTGACATCTTTAATTTAAGCCATTTCCTACGCCAGAATTACCTGGATCAGGTTCAAAGGGACCGGTCTCAGCCGATTGAAAAAATCAGCGCCCCTACGACTTCGAGCTCACATTAAAAAATTTTTTAGACCGGTTATTTTTTTTCTTTAAACATGCTGATTTCTGTACCGTCTTTGTTAAATTTGAATTTGACATCATCCATTAAAGTCGATAAAATAAAAATTCCGCGCCCGCTTTCCTTTAACAAGTTTTCTGGTGCCAGGGGATCGCTGAGTTTTTCTGGATTGAATCCCTCGCCTTCATCTTTGATGGTTACGATCAATTTTTTCTTTTGGAAGGTAAATTTAATATGGACTTTCTTTTTTTTATTTTGTTTGTTACCATGAATGATGGCATTATTGACAGCTTCGGTAACTGCAATTGCCAGGCTGTCTTTTTCTTCTTCATCAAATTGCATTTTATCGGCGGCTTTTTCAGCAAGTCTTTCAACCTGCTCGATCTCTTCCAATCTACTCAGGATGGTCATGGTTAATTGCTTTGATTTTTTTCCGCCCACGGTCATTCCTTTCTTAAAAGAGCCAATTCAATTTGACGTCAAAATTATTGATTTGCTCGGTTTTTTTTCGTGACGCCAATACAAATTGAATGTCGCCCCAAAAAACAAATTCTAATGAACGATTTGGTTTAAACGATAATTCGAGTGCCGGTCCAAGATTGGTGTGTTTTGCGCGCACGGTTTTTATTAAGTTGCCCTGGGAATCGATATTGTGATTCCAGCGCACTTGATGAAAAAAACTGCCCCCCAAAGCTATTAAGAAATTCCACCCCAATTTATGTTTGATGAGCAATTGCAGCTCTTGATTTCGCCAGGAGAGCGCTAATCTCTGCCGCCACAAACGGTAAAACAATCTACCTTGTTCAGCTAATTCCAGGTGTAATCCCAGCTCCACCCAGGTGTCGGAGTTGAAGCCATAACGAGTACTGTTGGTAAAAATAAATTGTCTGTTCGCGGAATCCCTTGTGTTGTTTGCATTATCATTAAAATCATAGGTTTGGTATTTTGCGCGAACGGTAAAACTTTGTCGAAATGCAAAACGGCTATGGGGCCGGTAAATCACCACCGGGGTTAATTGTAATACGCGTTCCCAGTTGTTATCACTGCTGAACTTGCTTGAAATATAAACGAAATGGTTTAAAAACGCTCCACCCTTCCATTCAATTTTTAACCCTGAACCAAATGCATGGGCATAATTAACTGTAAATTGCCATCGAAGTTGGTCGTGATTGTTGGGGTTGGTGGTGTCTGAAGTATCAAATTGAAATTTTGAAACAGATGCCACAAACCCAATGGAATCTTTGTTTGAAAAAGCCCAACCACCGCGAGTAAATAATTTGACTAAAACTTCATCGGTATCAAAGCCCAAGGAAGGATGGCGGTTTCCAAAGGGATCGAGATCGGTCTTCTGCGGGCGCCGATCATCCTTAGCGCGTGAACGAAAATTCCAACCAAAACTTCCATACCATCTGGGTTTTTGCCATGATAGCCTAACGGTGTGTTTGGATTCAAAGCCTCGGTCATCTTTGCTGATTTCTTTCGCTGGGGATTTGAGTTTACTGACTTCAAATGAAGTGGTAGCGATAGAATTTTTTAAATAAAGGATGATGTTTGGGGCCAGGTTGTAACTTAGGTGATTTTCAATTCCACTAAAAGTTTGAGTAAGATTTCGAATAAACACCCCGTTCGTGTCCGCATCAAACGTATCTCTGCGGATTTTGTCGTGATATATGATAAATGTGTCAATGGTGGCGTCGTAAAACTGACGTTTAATTTGGTACCTTAGCTTGATATCTGCGTTTTTCCTTTTTGGGAAAAAGTCTCTTGCGGTGTAAAACGTTAGGTTATTTTGGTAGCCATGATAGTTCAGATCATACAACTCTGCATTTACACCGTAACCCAACCCGTAGTCACTTTGTTCCCGTTGTGTCTGCCATTTACTCGTAACCAGAGGTGCAATCGTGATTTTTTGATTCGGCTGATATTTCATCGACGCAGAAACGGAGTGATGTATCACATCATTGTCAAAACCCGCCAAGGGGTCGGATAAAATATGTGAATTAAAATCCGCGGTCAGTGAGAGATTGTTCTTAAATGATTTTGTCAGGTTTAAAACAAAATCTTGTTTGTCCTTCCAATGATCTTTTGCTGCGATGCTTTGCAAGGTTGACCGAAAATCTTCTTTTATGTAATACTCTAAACTGTTTCCCAAAGTATTGTGACAATAAAAAGAATATACCCAAGAATAAATATTTAGATCCTGACTAAAGCTGAGATTGGAGTAATTTAATGAATTAGGCTCAAATTGCTCAGGTTGCCTGATTTGATTTAATGCTAATTCGGGTGCGAAAGATAATATCAAAAAAGTGCATAAAATTTTACGTGAGTTGCTGCAACTCAGTATCTTAAATTGAATTAACTCATTCAACTTACTGCGATATTTTGGATGCTTCTTCTTTTGACTGCACGGTCGTTTTGAGGTTTTTTGATTCAATGGGCACGATGGCGCCACCAGAAATAACCAGTTTAAGCGCTTCCTCTATGGTTAAATCTAGCTCAATTATTTCAGACTTTTGAACAAAAAGCAAAAACCCGGAAGTCGGATTTGGGGTCGTTGGCAAAAAGATACTGACGACATCCACATCAATGGCATCCTGGACAGTACCCCGAGTGTCCTGAGTATAAAATCCAATAGAGTAAATTCCTTTACGTGGATATTCAAATAATATCGGTTTTTTAAAGACTTCTCTTTGTGTGGAAAAGAACGCATGACTGATTTGTTTAATGGCACCGTACACCCGATTTATTAGGGGAATGCTTTCGACAATTTTATCGCCAAAGTTGACAACCTTTCTACCAAGATAATTTCTTGCGATGATTCCGGTTAGCAAAATAATTAATATTAAAGTGATGAACCCGATTCCTGGAATTTGTTTGTCTCCAAACTCCATTCCAAACCGTTCCAGTTTTTCCACGATGAAATTATAAGAAAAACCTCGCAGTATGCCATCGATGGCCAAAAATAAATTCCAAATGATGTAACCGGTCAGCACAACAGGCACCAGTACCAATAGACCGGTAAAAAAATAGGCTCTGAATTTTCGTCCTATCCCTCCTTTGGGCAAAAGTGGCTTAGAATCGCTCAATTTATATTCCTGTTTTTGGTTAAGTATATTTGCTCTCCGGGTTTGCCCATTTTATACTTTTCACGGGCGACTTTTTCCATATAATCAAAGTCGTATTTTAGTTTTTCAATCTTGTCAAGCAAGTGAGCGTTTTCGAATTGGTTTTGTTTGATCTGCTCAAGCAGCATCTGCTTTTTATTGTGTAACTTCCAAAGTAAGTACAAATTATATTCTCCACCAAAGCTGATATAGAGAAAGACAATCAAAATCGCCCCACCCAATAGTTTCCCGAAATGGTTGTTTTTGAAAGGCATCACACTATTTCCACGATTAGTTTATTGTTTTTAAAGTGAGCCATGCGGTCCCAATTCCGCAGCCAATTGATAAAAAGTTAACTAAGTCGTTGTTTACCCATCGTATCCCGGATATTTTTTCCGTCAGGGCGCTTTTGCAGTGAGTTTTGCGTTCAGTAATTTGATGACATTCAGAGCATTGATATTTCACTTGCAGAGCGGCGCCCAAAATACTATCGAATATTTGCGAGACAAATCCTGCGAACGTAACGAGCACGAGGTGTTTCCAGGAAAAGATTATTTTTGTTTCAAGTCGTGTAATGCAAATGCCAACCGCCGCAATTAAAAACGCACCTAAAATGGCTGCAATCTCTCCTAAAACCGATACACCGCCCGAAATTCCTTTTTGAACGGTTCTAAAATTTAACAGGGAGCGGGGGTTCTGCTTGGACAAAACACCGATTTCCGTAGCCCAGGTGTCGGCAGCGGCCCCGGCAAGCGAAGAGAAAAACAAAAGAATCCACATCGGATGATGAAAGTGACTCCAACCCAATAAAAATAAAATTGGAAAAATGCCATTGGCCATAATCTGTCCCACATCTCGAGTGTTCTTTTGGGGGTAGTAATTTTTCAACTGTGATTTTTGAGATTTCCCCAACCGCGAAAAAATATTCGATGAAATAAAAAATATTAAAATGGGCAGACTAAAAGTCATCTTTCCTAAACTGAAAATAAGCCAGCCGACAACATATACCGCAATGGCCCCTCCCTTAGTCAAAAAACTCAAATAGTACGAACAAGTTGTGACGAGAAGCGATAACAGAGCACCAACGAACCAATCCAATTTCAATCCTCAAATTCCACTGCAAACTTTATTTAAGGAAATTTTAATTGAAAGTCAATATTTTATTTCATTTCAGTTTTTATGGTCCGGATGTTTGAATCCGTTGGTCAAATCTTCAAAAATGTCCATCAAAGCGTATAGTTTCGATTCGAATTTTGATGTCTCAAATGGATTAAGGGCGGCCATGGGGAAAAGTACATGGATTAAACGTATCCGTTTTCATTAAACTAAAAATGTTTGGGTATTTTTACACTTACTACCTGCGACCATCGAACAAAAAATAAATACGGTAAAAAATTTACAAAATTCGTAAGAACACGAAGAGTTATCCACAATTTTATGATCAGTTCATCGTGAATAGCAAAAACAAATGTTGTAACGGAAAAGATATTTTAGATCTTATCCCGCAAACGACTGGCATTGATAATATTATATTTGAACCTTGGGCACACAATAATAAATAGCTATAAGTTGTTTAAATTAAGTAGTTAACGGTCAACAGACATTATCGAAATCCTTTTTTTGTTCAACTCTTTATATTTTTAATGACAATTCGCAAGAAGTTGAATTTTTAAGACAAATTAATTTTTTTCAATAAATGGGACGATTTAGAATGTTATCCCAAAGTTATCCACATTTTGCCAACATGTTGTTGAAAACTTTCGGTGTATGAAAATCAGCCGTTTGGAAATCACGTTGAGGCTAATCGTTCTCCCTATAAAAAGCATTTGGAAATCACTTATTTTTTTTTAAATTATAGACTAATTTTCCACGTTGCGAACATATTAATCAATTACCCTACCAATCTAATCAAGGAGAATGGAAATGGAGAAAAGACGGTTCAATTTCATTGTGATCGTTGTCATGTTTTCGACACTTTCTTTGCTCTTGGCAAATGAACCTGTGGATTTAAAAATCATCTCGGAAATAAAAAAGGAGGGGACCGAAAATTCGGAGGTGATGGAGTCTTTGATGTATTTGACTGATTTGTATGGTCCGCGTTTAACCAATTCACCCAATTACTGGACTTCGGCTCAGTGGTGTGTGGATAAGTTGACCGAGTGGGGATTGGTGAACGCTAAACTGGAACCGTGGGGAACCTTCGGCCGGGGGTGGGCCGCTGAACGCTATTCAATTGAAATGCTGGAGCCGCAATACATGAACATCATTGCTCATCCCAAAGCCTGGACGCCAGGCACCAAGGGCACGGTTTCCGGCAAACCCATTCTGTTAAAAATCGATTCAGAAGATGATTTCGAGAAATACAAAGGTAAGTTAATGGGGGCAATTGTTATGACGCAAGAACCGCGAGAGTCCGAAACCCATTTTGAGCCGGATGCGAAACGACACTCTGAAGAAGATCTGGCAAAATTGCTGCGGGCGCCTGTTCCGGGTGAGCGTCCATCGTGGTGGGCGCGGAGAGCTGAATTCAGAAAGAGGCGGGCATTGCGCACTAAAACCACCAAATTTTTGCTCGAAGAAGGCGTCGAAGTCATTTTAGAGCCCAGTCAAAGAGAACATGGTACGGTTCGAGTCGGCAGCGGCGGTTCTTACAAAATGAACTCCGAGCCAGTGTTGCCGGCTTTGGTGGTGGCCATTGAGCATTATTCACGAATTGCCCGGCTGCTTGAAAACGGTAACGAGGTAAAATTGCAAATAAACATTCAAAATAAATTTTTCGACGATGATTCTTTAGGATACAATGTGGTGGCTGAAATACCGGGCACGGACAAAAAGCTTAAGAACGAAGTGGTTATGCTGGGCGGCCATCTGGATTCCTGGCACGCTGGCACCGGGGCTACGGATGATGCCGCTGGTTGCGTGGTAGCCATGGAGGCCGTTCGCATATTAAAAGCCATTGGTGTGAAACCACGCCGTACCATCCGAGTTGCTCTGTGGGGCGGAGAAGAGCAAGGGCTATTAGGGTCGCGGGGATACGTCGAGAAACATTTTGGCGATAGAAAAACCATGAGTTTAAAACCAGAGTGGGAAAAGTTTTCTGCTTATTATAATCTGGACAATGGTTCGGGAAAAATCAGAGGCGTTTACCTGCAAGGGAATGACGCGGTGCGGCCTGTTTTTGAAGCATTTCTAAAGCCATTTCATGATATGGGCGCGAATACGGTTACCATTCGCAACACCGGCGGCACAGACCATCTGGCGTTTGATGCTGTCGGATTACCCGGCTTCCAGTTTATTCAAGATCCGCTCAATTACATGAACCGTACTCACCACACCAATATGGATGTCTATGATAATGCGGAAAAAAGCGACTTAATTCAAGCTTCGATCATCATGGCGTCATTTGTTTATCATACTGCCATGCGCGATGAAAAACTGCCGCGCAAACCCTTGCCGGAACCACAAAGACCGCCGCAGTCAACAAATGGCAGATAATTAAAACCGAAAATATTTTTAGATCCATTCAATCAAAAGGCTTGTCTGAGAAAGGCAAGCCTTTTTTCTGCAATGCTTTTTCAGGCCAATTTTTTCAATATCGCATTTGCCACAACATGCGGGACTTCCAGTTGAGGATAGTGTCCTACATCGGGCAGAGTTAAGGCGTCTGCGTGTGGCATGCGTTGAATGATTTGGTTCAAAATGTCGCGACCGGAGACGGGATCTTCCAAACCCCAGATAAAATGGGTGGGAACGGGTGTGTTTTCCAGGACATCTTCCCAGCGATGCTGGTATTTTTTTCTTTCATTTAAATATCGAATCAATCGATGATTAATTTTATGTCCGTTCTGATGTTTAATGGCGTGCCAATATTGTTCGATCTCCACTTCTGAAATGGGGTGAGCTCTGGAAAATATCGATGCAAACCGATTGTAAAAAATGCGCTGGTTGAGAAACCGTGAAAAGACCGTACCGACCGCCGGCATTTTTAGTAATCTTTGAATAAGCAGCGGATGCTGGTAATCGACGTAAACCCCGCCGTTCAAGAGGATGACTTTGTCAATCTGTGTTTTGAGTAATCCTTCTTGCTGACGGCTTAACAATTCCAGCGCCACCGTATCCCCATAATTGTGAGCAATTAAACTGGTTTTTTTTATATTGTGCGTTTTCCAGATCGCCACAGTGATGTCAGCCTGTTCAAGAATGCTGTAGTGGTGATTGTGCGGCTTTTCCGAGAACCCAAAACCAAGAAAATCGAACATCAGCAAGCGAAAGTGCTTTTTGAGGGGGGAAACCAGATTATGCCAATCCCAGGAACAGGTTGGATAGCCGTGCAAAAACGTTAACCAGGGGCCTGTGCCTGCGACACGTTGAAAGATATTGTAGGTGCGGGAGTTCTTGACCTTGAAACGATCGACCATTTCAACCCGTAAAGGTACACCCGCGGCAAACCACTGTTCTATCATATTACCGCTGATAACTTGTTCATGCATTGGGATTAGGAGCCCCCAACTGTCCTTCGGTAGCGGCAACGGTGGTGGCAACGGTGGCATCCCCGGTAATGTTGGGTACCGTTCTGCACATATCTAAAATACGATCCACTCCCAGGATGAGGGCAATGCCCGCACTGGGTACATTTATGGCCTCTAAGATAATCACCAGCATGATGACACCCGCTCCCGGTACCGCCGCAGTACCAATGGAAGCTAAAACGGCTGTTAAAATAATGGTCAATTGCGCGCCGATATCTAAACCATAGCCGAGCGTTTGAGCAATAAAAACAGCCGCAACGGTCTGGAAAAGCGCGGTCCCGTCCATGTTGATGGTGGCGCCGAGAGGCAAAACAAACGAGGACACTTCTTCGGAAACCCCAAGATTTTTTTCACAGCACTCCATGGTGACCGGCAAGGTTGCGCCACTTGAGCTGGTCGAAAAAGCCAGAATTTGTGCGGGGCCAAGGCCTCTGAAAAAAGTCGTGATTGACATGGGTGTGAAGAGTTTTAAAATTACGGGATAGGTTACAAGGGTCTGGATTAAGAGACCTAAAACCACCGCCAGGCAATAATAACCCAAAGCGCTTAATAGTTCAACGACCTCGGAGAGATCGTCTTTGGCTACCACGTTTATGGTATCTGCAATCAGGGCAAATACCCCGATGGGCGCCATGAGCATAATGTTGTCGACCATTTTGATCACCACGTCGGTCAAGCCATTAAAAAAGTCGAGAAAAGGTTTGACCTTATCTGCTGAAATTTGAATAATTCCCACGCCAACAAAAATGGCAAAAAAGACCACTTGCAACATGTTGCTATTGCTGGAGACGGAATTAAAAAAGTTATCAGGAACGATATCTACTAAGGGTTGCAGCGGGCCGCGTTCTCTGGCTTTTTCAGCCGCTTCTTCTTTTGTTTGGACATCCGCCTGGTAAACGGCCTGCAGTTTTACACGCATTTCTTCCGGGACATTATTTCCGGGTTTCAGGATATTCACTATCAGAAGGCCAATGGTAACTGAAATGACTGTGGTTGCAATAAAAATAAAGATTGTTTTTCCACCAATACGGTAGAGCTTTTTTAAGTCAGATAAAGAGGCAACCCCCGAAATCAAGGAACCGATAATTAATGGGATCGCGATGAGTTTAAGCAGGTTGATAAAAATTTTCCCAAAAGGTGCAATCCAGTTAGAAGTAAACGCGCTCCAGCCATTGATCGCCGCAAGAAGCCCATAGACTAAACCAAGAATCATTCCGATAATGATTTGCCAGTGTAGTTTAATTTTCACGCAGTCCCCGGTTCTGAAAGCTATTTAAAATTCCTATTCTTATGTACACTCAGTTTGTGTTTAATTGAATCATAGAAATTATGGTGACGATTCAGCCGTTGGCTATTGGCTTTTAGCCTGCCTGTGAGAAATTATTGACGCAGACTAACAGCCAACGGCTGAAGAGTTGAAAATCAGTTTAATAAAACCCGGTACAAAAATGCATTAAGCGGTTGCTTTGCGGAGTACTTTTATCTCCGTTTCTCCTTCGGTTTTCGCAATAATCACCGCGCCACAACTATCGCTCCAGACATTTGTCGCGGTTCGCATCATATCAAGTATTCGGTCCACAGCCACGATTAAGCCCACCCCTTCGAGAGGTAAACCGATTGCGCTGAGGATAATCGTGATCATGACCAGTCCCGCCATGGGCACCCCGGCTGCCCCGATACTCGCTAACAAGGCCGTCAATACGACGATAAATTGCTGCCCCACGGACAGATCGATGCCGTATGCTTGCGCAATAAACATCGCGGCGACACACTCATAAAGCGCAGTCCCATCCATGTTGATGGTGGCGCCCAGGGGCAGCACAAAGCTGGTGGTTTTGTTGGATACCCCGGAATTATTTTCTACGGCATCCATGGTGAGGGGTAAAGTTGCCGACGAAGACGAAGTTGAAAATGCTGTCATAAGCGCGGCGGAAAGAGCCCGTGCGTGGGCTAATGGGTTAACACCGCCAATAAAATAGAGCAAAAGTGGCAGGGTAATTGTGAAATGGATGAGCAGGCCGGCCATAACTGTCAGCATATAGGTCGCAAGCGGCAGAACCACATCAAAACCCGTTTGAGCGATAATTTTGGCCATAAGAGCGAAAACTCCAACCGGCGTAAAACGAATAATAAAATGCGTTAATTTCATCATCACCTCGAATACGCCCTGAAACAAATCGGTTAATTGCTGTCGATAGGGGTTCGGGGCTTGAGTGATGAAAAAACCGAAAAGCAATGCGAAGAAGATTATTGGCAGCATTTGGCCGTTCACCATTGCTGCTAATGGATTGGTTGGTATAATACCCAAAAGCGTGTCACCGAGTTTTTCAACATTTGCCGCCAGTTCTTGTGGGGTTTCTTCCAGCCCTACCTGAGCTCCGATGCCGGGTGCGATTAGATTTACCAGGAAGAGGCCGGTGACAATGGCTAAAAGACTGGTCGAGATGTAATAGCTGAACGTTTTGAGCCCCATCCGTCCTAAGCTTTGTGCAGAACCGATGCTGGTCACACCGGAAATGATGGAAGATATAATTAATGGCACAATTATCATTCGTAAACCACGCAAAAATATCGTGCCCAGAACCGCCACTTTTTCGGTCACGAATGGTTGGAAGTCCAAATTGCGGGATAAAAATCCAAAAAAGACACCTAATACAAGCGCTATCAGGATTTGCCAGTGCAGTTTTAATTTCATTTACTCCCTCCGAGTTAGATTTAAATTGATTGTCGATCAGATGAACTCGAGCGACTTAACATTGGGTTCGGTGAGATGGGTCATGCGTAGAATGATGGTTTGAAAATAAGAAAAAATAATTAACAAGTAAAGAAAAAAAGCCGGCTATTCAATTGACAATTTATGAAATATGTTTAAATTTAGTCAAAACAAGGAATGCATAATTAGTGTCTGAACGAAAACTATCTGATCTTCCCGTAGGCCTCCTCGCCGAGGGTTAATCCCTGCTTAGCTCGGCGGGGTCTGTCCTGAGCCTTGTCGAAGGGACGCCTTCACGAAGAGGTTTAGAAATCGTGCATCTTTCGAGTCTTTGTTCAGACACTAGGCGAATAAAAGTAACGATTTTCTGAAACACTATATTTCTTAATGAGGTGAGCCTGTGAAAATGTTTACTTCTCCACTGAAATTCATCTTTCTCATCCTGAGCTCGTTCCTTTTTAACTGTACCTCGCCCACGACCCAACAAAACGCCGATCCTGAATACGCCAATGAAATTCAAACGTGGCGAGAAGCTCGCCTGGAAAGCTTGAAGAGCGAAACCGGCTGGCTGAATTTGGCTGGATTATTTTGGTTGAAGGAGGGCCGCAACACCTTTGGTGCCAGCTCTGAAAATGACCTGGTTTTTCAAAAAGAGAAAGCTCCGGAAAAATTAGGTGTTTTCATTCTCAACGAGGGTGTGGTAGTGGTTCAAATTTCCCCCGGCCTGCAAGTGCTGCACAACGGTCAACCAGTACAAAACATGACCATGACCAATGATCAGGAAGGGAGGCCCACGGTTTTGTCCTACGGTTCCTTGCGATGGTACGTCATTAAACGCGGAGAGCGGATCGGCATTCGTTTACGCGACTTAAACAGTACGCAAATTGCCGAGTTTCATGGTATCGATTCCTTTCCAATCGACGCCACCTGGCGCTTGCCAGCAAAATTGATTCGCCATGATCCACCCAAGCGGATATCGGTGCCCAATATTATTGGGACAATCAATGAAGCCGAGTCCCCCGGCACGTTGGAATTTAAAATAAACGCTCAAGCCTACCGATTAGACGCCATCAGTGCAAATGCAGACGGGAGACTGTTTGTGGTTTTCGGAGATAGGACGACAGGCAAAGAAACCTATGGCGGCGGGCGGTTTCTCTATGTTGAAAAACCCGACTCCACCGGTAAAACCGTTATAGATTTTAACAAAGCTTATAATCCCCCCTGTGTGTTTACCCCGTTTGCAACCTGTCCTTTACCGCCAGAACAAAACCGACTGCCCATAAAAATTCTGGCTGGAGAAAAAACGTATCATCATCCGGATTTTTATAATTGAGCGGATTCAGGAAACGGATGGAAGGAGTCGTATGAACTTTCGACAAAGATTTTTAGAAGTTACCAGGAAAAAAAATAGTTTGCTTTGCGTGGGGCTCGATCCGGTCTGGAAACGTATGCCGCAAGCGGTAAAATCGCGTCCGGAGCCGTTTTTTGATTTTTGTGTGGCTATCATTAACAGTACCCAGCAAATGGCCTCCGCATTTAAACTGAACCTGGCTTTCTTTGAAGCCGAGGGTTCAAGGGGTTGGCGGGTACTGGAAAAATTGATGGATGTTTTTCCGCCTGATATCCTCAGGATAGCCGATGCTAAGCGCGCCGATATCGGCACGTCTTCAGAAATGTACGCCAAAGCGATTTTAGAGTGTCTCGATTTTGATGCGGTCACGGTCAATCCCTATTTGGGACAGGACGCCGTGGAACCGTTTTTGAACTGGTCAGAAAAAGGCGCGATTATTTTATGTTTAACTTCGAATCCCGGCGCCCAAGATTTTCAATATTTCTCAGATGGCCGTCAGCCGCTTTATATGGAGGTGCTGAACAAAGTGAAATCTTGGAACACCCGGCAAAATTGTGCGATTGTAGCGGGGGCGACTCACGTGGCGGAGCTGTCTGCCATCAGAAAGGCGGCGCCCGATCTGCCCTTGTTAGTCCCCGGTCTTGGCGCGCAAGGCGGTGACTTAGAAGCGGCTGTCTTGGGTGGAACCGACTCTGCAGGCGAGATGGCGATTTTTAATTTCAGCCGCAGCATCATTTATTGCTCCAGCGGCGATGATTTTGCGGAGGCCGCGGCCCGAGAAGCAGAGTACATAAAAGAAACAATCAATAAAGTTCGAAAGACCAAAAGGTGATTAGATTTTTCCATGCAGCAAGCAGAGATTCTGAAATTATTTTCTGAGACCGGCGCGCTGTTGAACGGTCATTTTCTGCTCACATCCGGTTTACACAGCGAGCAGTATTTTCAATGTGCGCGCGTAATGCAATATCCGCACCGGGCTGAAAATTTATGCTCAGAAATAGCCAGTCATTTCGCAGAATCGGAAATCTCAGCAGTTATTGCGCCGGCCATTGGCGGCATTGTCGTGGCGCATGAAGTCGGCCGTGCGCTTGGAGTACGGGTGTTGTTTGCTGAACGAGAAAACGGTCAAATGGCCCTGCGCCGGGGCTTTGAAATTTTCCCCCAGGAAAGAGTCCTAGTCGTTGAGGATGTCGTAACCACCGGTGGCTCGGTGAAGGAAGTGCTGCAGTTGGTGAAAAAGCACCGAGGTTTGCCGGTGGGGGTCGGTTGTTTAGTGGACAGAAGCAGCGGCCAGGTTGATTTTGAAGTCGAAATGTTTTCTCTAATCGCATTGAACATCAAGACCATGCCGCCATCGCAATGTGAACTTTGTAAAAAGGGCCGGGCTCTGGTGAAACCCGGCAGCCGTCAATCGCTAAAAAATGATTAGAGTTCGCGTTCCGGCTTCGACCTCGAATTTAGGCTCGGGATTTGATTGCTTCGGTTTGGCTCTGCAGTTGTATCTCACCGTGCAGATGGAGACCACCGGCCGCGATCTTCAAATTCACGTTGCCGGGGAAGGCTGCGGAGAAATTCCCACCAACGCGGACAATCTCATTTACAAAGCCTTCCGACTTGTTTTCGAAAAAAGCCCTAAATCCGTTCCTCCCGTGCGCATCGAAATTGTCAACGAGATTCCACTGTTCAGGGGACTGGGAAGCAGCGGCGCCGCCGCCATTGCCGGACTGGTGACGGGTGCAAAAGTCGCCGGAATAAATTTGAACGATTGCGAGCTTTTAAACCTGGCCAATCAAATCGAAGGCCATCCGGAAAACGCAGCGGCATCGCTTTACGGCGGTTTGACTATAAACTGTGTAGAGAACGAATCGGTTTTAACCCAAAAAGTCCCCGTGTCTGAAAAATTGAAAGCGGTGCTTTTTATCCCCCACCGGCGCATTTCCACGGAACAAGCGCGAAAAGTGCTGCCACGTACCATTTCACACAAAGATGCGGTTTTCAACCTTCAAAGAAGCGCTCTGCTGGCACACGCCTTTTTAACGGCTGATTTCCGTTTTTTAAACTTTGCGGTTCAGGATAAAATCCACCAACCCTTTCGTAAAAAACTGATTCCCGGTTTCGATGAAATTGAGCAAGCCGGATACGACGCCGGAGCGTTGGCGGTCTGTATCAGTGGGTCCGGCTCCACGGTTTTAGGCTTGTGCACAAAAGAGACCGCGCAACTAACAGCGCAATGGCAAGCGCTTGCAAACAAATTGCAGATATCTGCGCAAATACTCACCGTCGGCATCGACCCTAAAGGCGTGTCTTTTTTAAATTAGTGATTTTAAAGGGAGTACCATTTTGCAATTTTAACTTCATTTTTTTGATCTATTTACTGACGCGGTTTGTGATATAGAAACGCACTCCTTGTGACTTACCCATTTGCAAAATTCCATCAGACGGTTTCTCTCGCCATTCTTTTTGATTTAACTCCCGGATCGGGTAAAACTCAGAATGAGGTAAACAGGTTAAAAAAATTAAACAAAAATTCCAAAAATGTAAGGAAAACGGCTCCTCTATTGAACTCAGAACTGTCAGGCTCTGGTCAAGATTTGCGGGGAGCAGACGATATTAATAGCTCAGAATATTAAAATTCTTAAATGATTTTTGCTATCCTTTTAATTCCATGATTGGATCAAAGCATGAAGCATCCCCCAACAACGAGACCCGTCCGCGGAAAGTCTGCTATTCACTTTCAAAATACGAGGAAGGTCAGGTCAAGAAGAACACGTATGCCGAATCCCTGCAACGGTTGTTTTTTGTTCGAGGAGCAACCGACCATGTATTTTACCATGGATCCGGAGGGTCAGATATTGTCTGCCAATGCTTTTCTGGTGAATCATCTGGGTTACGATGAACAAGAACTGTGCGCGAAAAGGGTGTTGGAAATCACCCCGGAAGAAAATTGGTCCGAGATGGTGCAGACTTTGAATTCCCTAATGCGAGTGCCTGAAAAGATTCATCAAGCGGACAACCGTCGCCGTAAGAAAGACGGCTCGGTGATCTGGGTGAGAGACACGTATCGGGTGACCCGGAACGGTAAAAGCCCGCCGGTAATTCTGGTGGTGTCTGAGGAAGTCACCGAAACCCGGCTGTTATTTGAGAAGCTTTCCTATCAGGAGAATCACGACAGTTTAACCGGCCTGATCAATCGGCGTGAATTTGAACGACGGCTGCGGCGGATGCTGGACAGCGCAATGGCGGAGAATCTGGAGCACGCCATGTGTTTTCTGGATCTGGACCAGTTTAAAGTCATCAACGATACCTGCGGGCACGTTGCCGGCGATGAATTGCTTCGGCAGGTGAGTCGATTTTTAAATCGCAAAATGAATCCTTCCAGTACACTGGCGCGGTTAGGCGGCGATGAATTTGGCATTTTGATCGAAAACTGTTCCTTGAGACAGGCGAAACGCATCGCCAATGGGCTGAAGAAATCCCTTCGGAAATTTAAGTTTGTCTGGGATGATAAAAGTTTCAATGTTCGTGTGAGTATCGGGCTGGTGCCGGTGAACGCAAGCAGTCATAATACCGCCAGTCTGTTAAGCAAAGCAGACGAAGCGTGTTTTGTTGCAAAGGACAAGGGCCGCAACCGCATTCAAATATATGATGAAACCGATACCGAGCTGGCCAGAAGGCAGGGTGAAATGCAATCGGTAGCCCGCATCAATAAAGCGCTCGAAGGCAATCGCTTTCGGTTGTTTTTTCAGACCATTGCCGCGGTGGCGAACGGCGGCCAGGGCGACCATTACGAGCTGCTTATTCGAATGGAGGAAGACGATGGCCGCATGATTTTGCCGGCAGCGTTTTTGCCGGCTGCCGAACGCTACAACTTGTCGGACAAACTCGATCGCTGGGTGGTTTGCAACGCAATTGAATGGCTCAAGTGCCATCCGCAAGAATTAAATAAGTTGAAAATATGTTCCATAAACCTGTCCGCTCAGTCGCTGGGAGACCCCGACCTGCTGAAATTTATCATCAAGCAGTTGGAAGAAGCGCCCATTCCGCAGGAGAAAATATGCTTTGAAGTTACCGAAACCGCGGCCATTGCCAATCTCGCAAACGCCATTGAATTTTTTAAGGTGTTGAAACGAAAAGGCTGCTTATTTGCTTTGGATGATTTTGGCAGCGGATTTTCATCTTTCGCTTACTTGAAAAGGTTGCCGGTGGACTTCATCAAGATCGACGGTATGTTTGTGAAGGACATCGTGGACGATCCCATCGATTTTGCCATGGTGAAATCCATCAATGAAATCGGTAAGGTCATGGGAAAAAGAACCATAGCCGAGTTTGTTGAAAGCGCCGAGATCCTGGCCAAGCTGAAAAAAATCGGTGTGGATTATGCCCAGGGGTACGGCATCAGCCGACCGCGGCCTCTGATTTGAAGGGCCGCTATCACGGTCAAGCTTGAAGATAGTTTCGATTCAAATTTTATAAAGCAGATCCATAAATTTTTTGAGCAAGTCGCCAACGATACCCCGCATTGGCAGTCGCGCTGCCAGCCCGTACACCGGTGCCATTGTGCCCTTTTGTTCGGGATTTTTTCTCACCTCATCTACGGCGAGTTTCAGATCCGCGACAAATTTTTCCGCCACGCCGGGCTGTGTGTGGCGCAAAGTCACACAAAGGTGAACGCAGGAAGGATTGTGCAAGCCATTTAAATTCCAGCCTTTTTTCGCCATGACATCCATGATTTTGTAGATATCCATGGAGTCCGAAGTAAATGCGATGACCCAAAGTGGATCCCCTAGTACCTTTATTCCGGGAATCTGCGTGATTTCGTCCTTTATATTTCCAGCAGTTTGCAGTATTTTCTGTGTGGCGTTTAAATATCCTTGTTTGCCCATGGAGATCATGGCAGCCCAGCAGGCCGCGCTCAAAGCCCCCGGGCGACTGCCGGCAAAGGTGGGGGAAAAGTACAAACCACCTGGCCATTCGGTAGTCACAAAATACTGAAATTGACGCAGTTTCCTTCGGCGATACAAAATCACCGAGGTGCCTTTGGCAGCGTAGCCGTACTTGTGCGTGTCCGCTGAGATGGAAGTGACGCCGGGCAGCCGGAAATCAAAAGGCGGCACGGCATAGCCCAGTTTTTCAGCCCAGGGCAGGATAAATCCGCCCAGACAACCATCCGTATGAAAACCGACGTCATTTTGCCGCGCCAGCTCAGACATTTGTTCGATAGGATCGATGATGCCGTGTGGAAAAGAGGGCGCGGACCCTACAATGACTACGGTGTTGCGACTGATGGCCTTTTTGACTTCATCGACGGTTGCCTGAAAATTGGCGTCCACCGGGATGCGTACCATTTTGATGTTGAAGTACTGAGCCGCTTTCTCGAAGGCGGCGTGGGCGGTGACGGGAACGATCATTTCCGGGTGCTTGATTTTTTTTTGTTCCATAGCTTGATCGCGGTAGGTTTTCATGGCCAGTAAAATGCTTTCGGTTCCGCCGGAAGTCACTACCCCGCAGATCTCACCCGGGTTTTGAGAATGTTTAGCTCCGAGCATTTCAGCAGTCATGGCCACCACTTCTGCTTCAAATTTGGTGGTACTGGGCCAGAGGTCCGAATGCAGTGGATTGCTCTGTGAATTGAGAGCGTAAACCTGGTTCAAAAAATCGATGTGCACCTCGTCGCCGTGGTACACCGCACCCGAGACCCGGCCCTCCTGCCAGCGTGATTTTTCTAAATTGCAAAACTGCTGCATTTCCTGGAGAATTTCCTGGTAGCCCTCCCCTTTTTCTGGCAGCTCCGAGTAAGTATGAAATTTTTCTTTGTAAGGCTTGAGCGAGCTTTCCAGCTCTTGTAAGATTTCGTCAAATTCTTGTTGAATTTTATTCTGGATAAAAGGAACGGACTTGAGCCGTTTTTCAAGCATTCTGGTAAAACGGGGATTTAGACGACCGAATATATTAATTAAAAAATCCAGGGATTCCATTTGGTCCTCACATATTCAATTGACTGGCAAATTACTGATTGGATTGTGCTTAACGATTATTTAGTCTAAAATAAATCTTTTTGTTTTTATGATAAAGATTCACAAATTCTTTAAACAGCTCGTCATAGATCTGGCGATTGCTTGAATTGGGATGAAAGGTTTCGGCAATTTGCACCTGATTCGGAATATCCTGAAATTTTAATTGTCCCAACGCCACCGCCGCTAAAAAAGCCGCCCCGCGGAGATTGGCCTGAATGGGATCTTTCATCTGGCGGATGGGACGATTGAGGATATCCGCGTGAATCTGGCACCAGGCTCTGGAATTGGCTCCTCCCCCAATGAGATTGATGGCCTCGAATTTTTTTTTCACAAACTTTTCGACGTGCCCGAGCAGCCAGCGGGAGTTCAACGCCACACCTTCGTAAACGGCTCGAATTAAATGTGCGCGGGTAGTCTGAAGGGATAAATTGTGAAAACCGGCTCGCACAAGGTGATTTTCTACGGGAGTACGCTCACCGTTGAGCCAGGGAGTGAAAATAACGCGTTCGCTGCCGGCCGGCACGTTCTGGATTTGCGTTTCGAAACGGTCGAAAGGAATATCGTGTTCAGCCGAGCCCGGTGATTCTGCATGATCGGGAAAAAGGGCTTTTTTCAAAAACTTCAGACAAACGCCGGCGTTTTCCTGTTCATTGGCCACAAAATATCTGTTTGAAATGGCAGAGGGTAAGGTGGCAATGTGATGCAGCAAATCGGTTTTTTTAAATGGGACGTGACAGGTCAGCCATGAGGAAGTTCCGATATAGAGATGAGCCTGAAAATCGAGCACCGCCCCCGAGCCAATAGCCGCCGATTGCACGTCCGGGGCGCCGGCGATGACCTGCACACTTTCACTCAGCCCCAGCTCCGCGGCCACTTCCTTTTTTATTGGACCCAGTATGGAGACTGCGTATGTCAGCTCGGGCAGTTTTTCTCGGTGGATAGTTGACCACTCAACTAACCCCTCGTCATAAGTGACATTCGAAAGGTCGCGGTTGTCGGTTATCCAGTGCAACGCCATGGAGTCAAACGTGGCGGCGTATTTGCCGCACAATTTTAAATTGAGGTAATCTTTGGGTTCCAGAAATTTGTAGGTCTTTTGGTAAATTTCCGGCCGCACATTTTTCAGGTACAAGATGTGGGCGATGGAATCTTTACCAGCCATACCCGGAACACCGCCGGTCAATCGCAGCCATGTAATTAATTTTCGGAGACTATATCCTTGAACATTCAGGAGCCCCCGGGTTATTTTCGGTACAAACTTCGCTCCGCGTGCGTCCATCCAGATGATGGCATTTTGCAGTGGCTGGCCATTTTGACCCACCGCTACCGTACCGGACCACTGGGCTGTGCAACTGACTGCACGGATTTTCTCCGCCGGAATCGTGGCGGTTGCCAGGACCTTTTTAGCCGCGTGCAAGATGGCGTTCCACCAATCGTCCGGATTTTGTTCGGCACTTTCTTGATCAGCCAGGTAAATCGGCGTTTCTTCGAAAGCAAAAGCCGCCACTTTGCCAGTAGTGGAAACCAGCGCCACTTTGGGTCCGCTGGTCCCAAGATCAATTGCTAAAATGTAGTCGTTCATAAGTTGAAAATTAAATTGATTTCAGAAAATAACATAAGGCACAGAAGAATGCAAGCCTCTTGATGCCGAATTTGAAAAGCAACCATGAATGTTCTCTTAATAATTTATCGGTTATTCATTTGATCTTTGTATAACATTTACAGCAGTGACATTATTCGCGTTTTATTTCGGATTTTTTTTTTGAGCTCTGAAAGTAAAATCCAGGCGCCAAAAGAAGCCGGCAGGAACAGGTGAAACGCGCGATAGAGGACGGTGTAGATAGGCAAAAGATGCGACGGCATGATGGTGGACATGAGCGCGGCAATGCTGAATTCCCCGAGGCCGCTGCCGCCGGGCGTGGGTGAAAAATACAGGATGAATCGCAGCAAGGCCAAAACCGCCATCGCTGCCAGGTAGTCCACCTGTAATCCCAGCCCCAGAAGCAGTAAAAAGGCCAGATTCAATTTGCCAAAGTAGTACAGGCTGGTGACTAAAAACGTTTTGAAAATCGCTGCTCGATTCTCACGAAGTAACTGCATACCGGTGTTTTGATAGAGCTGCATTCCCGATAATGCTTGTTCCACCAAAGCGGCCGATTTGACGAGCCAGGTTCTTTCAGTGGTCCGCAATCTTTGGACGATGCCATCTAGAGCCCGGGACAAACGATCCGGCATCCAAAGACTGAGGAGGATAAAAATAAGCAGAATACTGCAAGTAATGAAACCATAGTGCAAGAGGGAAAGCAAAATGCCACTGGATATGCGATCATCGATAAACAAAATCGAAATGGCGGTGGTTATCAGAAAAAAAAGCAAGGTGGTGAGAAAAACCAGCACGCTGACCGCGGCGGCCGAAAGCACTGGAATGCCGCCTCGGTAGAGAATAAACAGCCAGGCAGGTCCGCCGCCGCTTTGACCGGGGGTGACGGCTGCTCCAAACTCATTGGCCAGCTGCGCTTTAAAACAGAGCCAGGGGGGGACACCGGGTTTGATAATTCGCACCAGGACGTGATTGCGCCAGGCGCCAAAGCCGATATCTACTATTTGCAGGAAAGCGGCTGAAACTAGAAGCGGCCATTTTAATTTTGAAAGCGCTGCAAACGTTTCTGAGGTACTGGTGAGGTAAAAAAGTATGGCCAAACCCAGAACCGTGAACATGGCGAAATAGCGCAAGCCGGCAAAGATTCTCTTTTGGGTAAATAGAGATTCTTTTTTGGCGTTTTCTGAATTAAGCTGGAAATTGCAGAATGCCATGTCTCATTTCCTGGCTTTTTTTAAAAGGGAATAAACATTTTGAGCCGCTCTTTATCGAATCAACATCATCTTGCGGGAGGTCGTAAAAGCGCGGGTTGACAATCGGTAGAGGTACACTCCGGAGCTCACGGCAAGCCCGCGGTCGGTGGTTCCGTCCCAATCAACTCGATGAGATCCCGCACTTTGCTGCGAGTGGATCAGAGTTGTAACTCTTTCGCCTTTCAGATTGAATATTTCCAGTCTGACCAGCGCCGGCCCCGGTAAAACATATTCAATGGTGGTGGAGGGGTTAAACGGATTGGGATAATTGGCGGCCAATTTAAATTCACCGACTGATATGGGATGTTTAACAACCTCAGTGAGGTTACCCTGGATGAGTGGTCTTTCAAAGAAACCGTTGCCGTGGGTGGCCACACGCAATTTGCGGTTGACCGGGCTGATAATTAAATCCATGACGATGACGGCGTCTGGCAGACCGGTGGAATATTCCAGCCAGTTGCGGCCACCGTTTGTCGTCACATAAACCCCCAAGTCGTTTCCCACGTACAGATGATCCGGAAACTCGGGATCCACCACAATGGCCGAAGTCGGTACGTCCGGCAACCCCGCTCCGATGTCTTGCCAGCTCTCTCCCGCATCCGGCGACATAAATAGGTGCGACGTGCCAAATCCGGAAAACACCACGTAAACGGTGGCATCGTCGTTGGCATCAACGGCTAAATCTACCGGGTAGCGATCGGGCAGGTTGCCGGTGATATTTTCCCAGGTTGCGCCGCTATTGGTTGTTCGATAAACACCGGCGCGAAAATAGACCGGCGCTGTACTGGCGTAAACCACATCGTCATTTTGGTGTGAAATGGCAAATGCCAGCAGCGGGTTTCTGTCCAGGGGGGGGCCGCTGTTGGTGCTTTGCCAGCTCAGGCCGCCATTGGTGGATTTGTACACCACGCTGCGACCGGCGTAAATCACCTCGGGATCGGTCTCGGCTAAAATAAAAGGAGCAATGAAGGCGGTACCGCCGGTGTCGGGCACTTTGGTGAGGCGGTTCCAATTGGCGCCGCGGTCAAACGATTTGACTATATTGAGCCTCTGGGAGGAAGTGTAGATGATGCGGTCGTTTTTGGAATGGATGGCGGTAAAAGCGCCGTCGCCGCCCCACACTCGCTGCCAGGCAAGCTGGCCGTCAAAAATGGCGCTGCCGTTATCCTGCATGCCGCCGATCAGGAGCAACGAATCCTGGCGGGAGCTGGCTACGCCTTGGTAAAATTGCGTGGTCTGATAACCGCCGTTGCAGCCTTCAAAGGTTTCCCCGCCATCCGTAGAGCGAAAAATCCCGCCATCGGTGGCAAAATAAATTACATTCGGATTGGACGGATCATAGATGACGTCATGAATATCTGCATGGACGTAGTTAGCGGGTCCTTCCGGTCCCCCAACTGGCGGGCGTCCGTAAGGAATCCCGCCTCCGCCTTTTTCATTTAGTATTTCGCCAGCGCTGGTGGATTTCCAAACGCTGATGCCCACCGCCATTAAAACATGCGCTTGTTGAGGATGCACGGCCACATCGTGAGAAAACCATCCCTGCCACAATGAATAATCGGTGCTGTTGACGATTTGCCAGGTATCGCCGCCATCCTCGGTTCGGCAGAGCCGGGTAAACGAATCCCTTGACGACGTACTGTTTCCGAAACTGGCATATAATATATTCCCTGCGGAAGCACACGTGGCCAGTTGCACTTTGCCGCCAAAATCATCCGGCAAGCCCTGAATGAGCGGCTCCCAGGTTTGGCCGCCGTCCTGGGTGCGATAAATACCGCGCCCGCTTGAGCGCAAATTACCAGCAGCGATGTACACGGTATTGGTATCTTGCGTATGCAGGACCAGATCCATGATCATTTTGGTCGAGTTTTGTAGATGCCAGGAAGTACCTGCATCCAGCGACTTATAAACCCCTTCCGTGGTGGCGGCCCACACGGTATTCGGATTCAGCGGATTGATTCGGACGGCCCAGACCCCGCGTTTCTGGTTGGCGGTCCAATCCAGGCTGGGTGTCCAGGTCATACCGCCGTCAGTGGTTTTCAGGATGCCGATGCCGTAGCTGCCTCGGGTGGGGCGCAAGGTAAAGCCGGTGCCCGCATTTTGATAATTGTAAACCTCGCCAGTACCGATGTAAATGACGTTGGAATCGTGCTCGGCAATGGCAATGGCGCTCACCCCCAACACCGGAAAACCCGTGGAAACGTACTCCCAAGCCTGCGCGCCCACGCCCCCCGAGTAACTGCGCCACAAACCCCCGCTGGCCGATCCCGCATACAGGGTTTGCGGGTTTTGTGGATTCAAGGCCAGAGCCAGGGTGCGGCCGCCAATGTTGTGCGGCCCCAGAGTTTGCCACGGCTGTACCAGCAGGGAATCGAACGTGTTGGACAAATTACTTTTAGAGTATTGAAATGCCGAGAAAAAACCGGCATCCGGAATGGAGTTTGTAGGGTAGGCGCGTTGGTCGTTCCAGAATTCCAGCGACGCCAGCGCTTTCGACTTTTGAACCGTCCACGCCGGTGTTTCCTTTGAATTTGAATGAAAAAATAAATAACTGCCTACCGCCACAAACAGAAGAGCTAAAACGATGAAGAAAGCTCTTGATGGCATTTTAACCTTTTGATAGTAAATTGCTATGGCCCCTTTTTTATCAGATAATCAAATTAAGAATTGGTATTCGGTGGTTTAAACTACAAATTGATCTTGTCGGATATTCCTTTCTTTATCCATCATTTGCAAAAGAGTCGTGGATTAAAAATGATATCCATTTAACGCCTCATACGACAGCAGCAAGCTCACTTAACACTGTTGATGATTTGACGAATACTCGTGGCCTCCGAATCCGCGGGATTCATTTTGAGGTAGCGTTTGAAAAGATCCACCGCCTCTTTTGGTTGATTGAGTTTGTAGAATTTTAACACCGCCAGGTTTTTCAGGATTTTATAATTATTGGGATTCATGGTCAGCGCTTTGTTATAATACACCTCTGCTTTGGTGAAATTTCCGGATTGCTCAAATTCGTAAGCAAGCCTGAAAAAAGGCTCAGCATAGATTTTTTTAATTTCGTTTTCAAAACTGGTTGGCGGGTAGGATCGATTCAGGCCGCGCATTTTAAAACGGCTGAATAGTTCATTCATTCGTTTCTCTAATTCTACTGGGTTTATGGCTTGTGCGTTCGGAACCATTCTGTAAACCAAACCCACTGGCAGCGCCCGAAAGGTTTGCTGGTAGCTGTCTTCCTTAAAGTCCATGAAGCAAACAGGAAAATCCTGGATATTGCTGGCAATCAAATGGCGATTTTGAATTTGAGCGCCATCATAGCGCACACCAGGCAAATTGATTTTCGGATATCTTTTTTGGGCCTGCGTGTAGTACCACTCGTAAGTCATTTTCGCCTGGTCTAAAATCATGACGTCGGGCCGTACGCCATTTACAATTTGTAAATAATCCACCCCCATGGAAGCGGCGTCTCCTCTTACAAAAAATAGGGCGTTTTCTGGCAGGCTGAGCAGAATGTTGTGGGCGAAATCTTCTGCAAGGTGATTGTCCCTGAAATTCGCTTCTGCTTTATTTGAATAAAACTGCCAAATTATTAGCGTTGAGATTAAAGCTAACGGTGCAAATCGAGCGACAGTAGTAAATTTATTTTGCTCCAACCATTGCCGGACGGTTTCCACACCTAAGCCGATCCAGAGGCAAAAGAAGATCGCCGGCATGATGTAAAAACGGTGCAGGACGCCCAGCAGCAGCGGATTCGAAATCGACACGTTGGCATACAAGACGAAGAAAATGCCGCTGAAGAAAAAACCGGCGATCAGAAATCCCTGCCAGATTTTTCGAAGTTTGAAATTTACCATTCCCATAAATGCCAGCGCCAGCCCCAGAGCGGTAAATTGCTGAAACAAGCCCACGAAAAAAGCCGGCAGCTGTTGCACTCGTGCTACGGTCAGCTCCGAACGGAGCTCCGAAGCGAAGGGCGAGAAACTCCCGTAGTCTGCTCTAAAAACCAAGTTTAAAAAATTTTTCAAGGTCGTGGGATGGTCCCAATTGATGAAGGGCTGGGTCGCTGCTGCGATCGGACAGTAGAGGTAGGGCGTTAAACCCGCAACGAAAAAGAGCAAAGCCAACCCTATGGCTTTGCTGTCCAGCAGAAACCCTCTCATGGTAAACCAAAAATAAAACAACACAGCCGGCGCAATTAAGACGAAGGTATGATGATTGGTCAAAGCCAGGCCGGCTAAAAAGCTAAACAAGTAGAACAGCCGAAGGCAGGAGGCTTTGACCTCGGTTTGAGATTTTTTGTCGGAGTTCATCTGGAAAACGCGGTATTTTTGCCGCAGAATGATCAGCACATAAACCAGGCCGGCAACAAACAAATTGTTGAGCGGAAAAACTTCCGCGACTTCGGAATAGTGCCAGAAGAAACGCGAAAACGCCAGGGCGCCGGCGCCCGCCAGGGCCGGAGCGATTTTGTTTGTCAACCTTAAAAGCGCCAGATAAACGATTAAAACGGTCAGGGCGCCATAAAGGGCGGAAGAGAAATTCACCCTCCAGGCGACGGACTGGAAGGGCAGATAGGTGAACAGGTGGCTCAGCAAAGTGTAAAGGGGGTAGCCCGGTGGATGCGGAATGCCTAAAATTTTGGCGCTGGTGATAAATTCGCCGGAATCGCCCGCCGCGACAGTGGGGCAAAGGTAGTAAACATAAACACTCAGCGGCATCAGGAAGGCCGCCACGGCGCCGATTTTCTGAAGCCTGTTCAGGTTCGCGGTTTGCCTGATTTCCATCGATTCAGTTTTGAAAACAGCTTTCTCCTTTTTGGGTAAATTTTTTAGTTGAGCTGACCGTTTCTGTTTTTTACGGGAAGACATGGATTTTTTAAGCCTGGCCAATTGTTATGAATTTGTGTTAATAATAAAATTAAAATTTCTATCTTTCAAGCGAAAAGTGAATCGGATTTGGGGGTATTTATTCTATTCCCGCCAAAAACTTTGTTTTTTTAGCAAAGTTTTTCAAAATATCACGCAAAGCCGCTGAGCTCGCAAAGAAAAGAACAAATATGTTGACAACCATTGCCGCTTGGCGTGATCTCTTTTTGACGCCCAAAATCAGCGATTGGCTTTTGAAATTTATTTTTGGTACTTACATTGAGACTCTCATTTTACCCAGTAGGCCTGTCTTCGTGCACGCACAGGCAGGTGCCTTACAAAAACCAATTTAGCTAATGTCTGACCGAAAATACTAGAAATGCGCGATTTAAAACCTCTTCGCGAAGGCCTCCCCGCCGAGCGAGACAGGAATTCACCCTCGGCCAGGAGGCTTTCGGGCAGATCAGGTGTTTTTCGTTCAATCGCTAGCGAATTGTCCTTTATTAGCTAACAGCCAACGGCGAATAGAGAATCGTTCAATTTAAGTTAAAATCATTTTGCTTTTTTGTTGCGATTTCGCCGTATAAGACATTCCACCGGGCGCGGTGGTTGGTCAGGTAGTAAAATCGCCAGTTGTGCAATATCGCCGCGACGCTTAAACCGGCGATGAGCCCAATCCAGAGACCTTGCGCTCCGTAATCGAAATGAATTCCCAAATAATAACCAAAAGGTAACCCTACTACCCAGTAGGCGACGATGTTTACGAACATGGGAATTTTGGTGTCTTTCAGGCCGCGGAGAGCACCCAGACTGCTGACCTGCAGGCCGTCGGAAATTTGAAAGATGGCGGCTAAATAGAGCAATTTCACCGCAATTTCGGTGACCTCCAGGTCCTGAGTATAAATCCGAACAATTAATCGCGGCACCGTAAACATGAGAATTGCGGTCAAACTCATCACCAGCACCGACACGGCAATGCCGATATAACCGATGAAACGGGCGCGAGCAAATTCTTCGGCGCCAACGGCAAACCCCACTCTGGCGGTGGTGGCGAAGGAAAGCCCCAGCGGAATCATGAATGTAAAAGCCGCAAAATTGATGGCGATTTGATGGCCTGCAATGATCTTCACGCCCAAAGATCCCATGATGAGGGCCACTGTCGCAAACATGGTCACTTCGATTCCAATGCTGAAACCGTTGGGTAAACCGATTTTCAGAATCTCATTTTGATTTGCCCAAACAGGATAATTCAACCCTTTGACGATGCTGAACAAGCGATTGTTCTGTTTGCGAAAGGTGAAACGTACTATGGCCGCCAGAATGGTCCACCAGACTAGCGTGGTGGCCCAGCCGGTACCCACGGCCCCCAGCGCGGGAACACCCAATTTCCCGTACATAAAGACGTAATTGCCCAGCACATTCAAAAGCAGTCCCAGCAGCGCGAAGTACATACTGGGCTTGGTGACCGAAATGCCTTCGTTGACAAAACGCAGGGCAAAGTAGGCAAATGCCGCGGGTACACCCCAGGAAAAAGCATCCAGATAACCTTGCGTGATGGGAATGATTTCGGATTTGATGTGAAAAAAGTCCATCACAATATTCATATTTCTCAAGATGAAAAAACAAGGAACGGCCAGAATTTGGCTCAGCCACAAAGCCTGCCAGATATTTCTGCCGATCTGCTCCATTTTACCCGCGCCAAACAGTTGGGCTACGATGGGATTGACGGCCAGCAGAACACCTACAATAAAAAAGAAAACAGGGCCAAAGAGACTGGTACCCACTGCTACCGCTGCCAGTGCTTTTGCGCTCAAGTTTCCAGCCATGAGCGTATCAGTGAAGGCCATGGACATCTGCACGATTTGTGCCGCCACCACCGGCGCGCCGACTTTGACGGTGGTCTTAGCCTCTTTAATAATTTTAGGCAAATGTGCTGAAAATTCGGTCATCTTTTTCATTTAAAGTGATAAGACTACGGCTGTCTATTTATTGTTTGTAAGAAAACTCGATAGATGTGCAATTTAAACTCCTTTTCACGAAAGCGTCCCTATGACAAAGCTCAGGACCGGCCCCGCTGAGCCAGGCAGGAAGTCACCCTCGTCCTGGAGGCTTTCGGGAAGATCGGTTGGTTTTCGTTCGACACAAATTAAAGAAACCAATAAAAAATCACACCAGAACGTCGAAATCAATTCAGATAAATCTCCACACAGAAAATTCTGTTAGCACTTGTGAATTGATTCGATGCTCCGGCTGATTGAATTTGAAAGGGATAATATAATCAAACTTTTTGTTCTTTCCAACGGCCGCGACGAAAAAGAATGATGCCCACAATGCCGATCATGGACTCGGCTAAAATAATCGCCAGAAAAACCCCTTTTTCCGCAAACCCGAAAGATAACGCCATCAAATAAGCAACGGGAATTTCCAGCAGCCAGAAGCAAAAGAAATTGATCACCGTGGGGGTGGCGGTATCGCCGGCGCCGTTAAACGCCTGAGTCATGACCATGCCATAGGCATAAAACAAGTAGCCGTAGCTGATATACCGCAAACAATCCGAGCCGATGCTCACCACTTTGGGCTCGCTGGTGAACAGGCGCACCAGGAATTCGGAGAACGAAATAAAAATGACTGCGATGGCTCCGAGAAAAAACATGTTGATGATGGCGGACAACCACACCGAGCGTTCAGCCCGGTCCGGTTTTTGAGCGCCGAGATTTTGTCCCACCATAGTCGCCGCGGCGTTACTCATCCCCCAGGATGGCAGGATGGAAAAAATAATGATCCGCACGGCGATGGTGTAACCGGCCAGGGCTTCGCTGCCAAAAACCGCCATGATGCGCACCAGGCCGATCCAGCTTGAGGTGGCGATCAAAAACTGACCGATACCTCCCAGCGACAGTCGCATTAATCGTCCCATGACCTTTAAATTGAGTTTTATTTGATGAAAGCAAACTTGCACCCGGCTTTTGCTCCGAACCAGATAAAGCAACTGTACCACGACGCCCGTGCCGCGGCCAATGGTGGTAGCTACAGCCGCTCCGGTGACCCCCAGCTCCGGAAACGGGCCCCAGCCGAAGATCAGGCAGGGATCCAGGACGATGTTGATTAAATTGGCGATCCACAAAATGCGCATGGAAATCGCGGCGTCACCGGCTCCCCGAAAAACCGCATTGATGATAAACAGCAGCATGATAATGACGTTACCGCCGATGAGAATCGTCGGATACAAGTATCCGGATTCCACGATTATTTGAGCCGCTCCCATCAACTGCAGAAGTCTCTGGCTGCCAAAAATACCAAGCGCTGAAATCGGAATGGCAATGACAAAGCCCACCGCAATGGCTTGAACCGCCGCCACGGCGGCGGCCTCGGTGTTTTTTTCACCAATTCGACGAGAGACCGTGGCCGTGGTGGCCATGGCCAGTCCTACGGCAATAGCGTAAACGATGGTCAACATGGATTCGGTGATGCCTACGGTGGCTACGGCATCTGAACCCAGTCTGGAGACAAAAAAGATATCCACCACGGCAAAGATCGACTCCATGACCATTTCCAGCACCATCGGAATGGAGAGCAGAAAAATGGCCCGACCGATACTGCCTTCAGTAAAATCTTGCTGTGTTCCTACTACAGCTTCGCGTAGATCTTTCCAGAGAGAGGCCATTTTACTTGTTGAGTTTGAATTTAAGCTGATTACCAGAGTGGCGTCTTCATTTTTAGTAATCTTTTTCATGATACTTTGGGATGATTAAATGAATACGAATACCACACCGATTAGAAAAATAATCTGCGTGTTTTGAATATTAATTGATAGAAATTTTTGTGAATCTGGAAAAGAAAGGAAAGATGATACGCCAGTCGCTCTGGCTTGATTTGTGTGATTAAACCACAGAGAAAAGAATTAGAGCGGTGGAATTAAAATTAGTGAGCTATGAAATCGGAATGGTTTTGAACTTCATCGATTTTGAGAGTTTCAACTAATTTTAAACAGGATCCTGAAGCGGATGATCTCTCCTTACTCGTCTACAATGACATCCGGGTTGGGGGTAAGCATAAAGAATTCTCCTTAAAGTTAAATTTGATTATTTTCTTAGTTTTCTAAACTAACAATTTATTTTAAATAAGCAATTATAATTTTCAAGATGCCATTTTTAATGTGAAATATTCAAATTAAATCCCCGGTATTTGAGCTCCCTTACATAATGGCTGGCCTCGATGGCGCGCTCAATGCGAATGCTGCCGGCAGGAGTTTCTCCCCGCGCCATCAGGATGCCCACGATGGTGGCGCCGAATCCGGTCGTGCGCTGCATGGCCGTGAAACCGGTGGTTTCATCATAGAAATCCATGAGCTCCAAAACCATTTTGCCGTCATCGCCCTCAACGATCACGCGCAGTACCACCACATCTCTGGGGTCATCTGATGTCAATCTGGGTTCTGCAACGGCATGAAACACCTGCCGTGGAATAACGCTGGATTCGCCGACTTGCACCGGCTGTTCATCAAGCAGACCCAGGTCGTAAATGGTCTTCATCTTTTCATAATGGCCTGGATAGCGGACGGTTTTTTCGGTGTAGGTTTCCAGCTTGCCCTCGAAAGTCCAGGGACAGGTGGAGGTCCCGCCGTGGGTGATAAAGGATTCGCACTTTCCCACGGGCGCCGGGAATTCGATTTCCTCCAATTCCGTGAACGTATCAACTAGTGTGACTTTGCCGTTTCGTAAAATCGGCGCCCGACCGAAATATTCGTTGGTCAAGCCGACGATGCTGAATGACAGCGCGTAATCCAGCGGCGGTTTTGGGTTCTGCGGTAGCCCTCCGACATGTATTTGCACGCTTCTGGGCCGTTCGAGATGATGGATTCCGTAAGCCGCCAGAATGTTTGCCATCCCCGGCGCCAGACCGCAATCGGGCGCCACGGTGATGCCAGCCTTTTGGGCTGCCGGGTGTAACTCGTGCTGTTTGAAAACCACCTCCGTGTTTCCCCCCAGGTCACAAAAGTGGCAGCCTGCCTGAATGGCACACTGCGTGAGGGTTTCGTTGAAGTAGTAAGGCACTGCGCTTAAACAAACGTCGTATTCTTTAAGCAGGCGTCTAACTTTGTCCACTTCTGCGACATCCAATTGTGTGTGAGCGGTTATGTTTGAATCTAACAGTCGATTCACGTGCGCAGCCGCTGTCTCCGAAGCTTTTAAATCGGCATCAGCCAGCATGATTTGTTCCGCTTCTCCAAAACGGCCAAAATCATACGCGGCCGCCACACCCTGCAAACCGGCGCCGAGGATGATATATTTATTTTTCATGGTGAGCTTTTCTCATTGATGGGATGATTCGCAATTTGAATTTTATGATAACCATTCTAACGAGTCAGATTCAAAGAAGTTCTGATTTTTGTGATGAAAAATATCCATAATATAGAAGGAAAAGCCGCGCCAAAGCCCAAACCGGTTGCCAATCTAACGAAATTATGGCCCTGCCACAAATTGATCATTTGCGTACCGACATCGAGAAGCATGGGCAGAGTCAGGAGGATGGCTGCGGGCACGGACAATCGATAAGATTTTGAGCCGGTTATCAAAAAAATTAGACTGCCAACCAACAATCCGGTGCAGCGGGCACACAAAGGCAATTGCCAGCCAAAGATAAAAAAACTTTTGAGCGGTATCTGGTGGCAAATGAAGCTGCAAAGTGTAAAGATAGATTGGTACCATTCTCCCCAAAACGCCATGATTTTTCCCTCAGCTCAATTGATTTCTTCGATTTCGGCGGCGTCTTCCGTTCATACCGGCCGCTATCAAAACTACGACACTGGAAAACAGACAGGGGGTCAGGCACAACGAGGTCAGCTTGCGTTGTTCAGAATTCACGTTACCTGCCCGATCCGCGATTTTGGCGGAGATGTGGTGTGAAATCTGCTGCAGTTGTTGTTTGGGATACTGAATACTCAAAATGTACTCGTATTCACTGACCTTTTTGACCTTGAATTTGGAAAAGGCTTGATTGTTTATGCGTACATCGATGCTGGCGGGGTCCACACCGGAGCCCAAATCGCTGATTCGGATTGAAGCATAAAGAAACCGGGCATCGCTGCTGCATTCAACTAATTCGTAATCGGGCTTGATGGTATCTTTTATGTCTTTGTTTTTTTCAACGGTAATTTTGTTGCCGGCTTTGTCTTCCACCACGAGTCTGGCCGCCAGCGATGGCCCGA
Source organism: bacterium (assembly GCA_046757025.1). GTDB lineage: Bacteria > Zhuqueibacterota > Zhuqueibacteria > Oceanimicrobiales > Oceanimicrobiaceae > JBHHXN01. Next base: position 23,847 of record JBHHXN010000002.1, on the reverse strand, counting down.
ATTCCTGGCTTCGAACCGGTTCGCCTTTCGCAACTAAATAATTTAACTGTGCGCGGTAACTATCTCTGGTCATGGTCAACTTATCTTCGAGGGGCACTCTTTTGCCATTGATTTCAAGTTTCAAAGAGTCTGTGTTCAATCCGTAACCATTATCCACCATGGTGGCTTTGATGTAAACGGGACTGCCCTCTTCAATAAAGCTCTTGCGCGAGTAACCGCCGGTGGTTAAATAAAAATTCTGCACTTTGGGAGCGCTTTTATCAAATGCCGGGATCTCGATTCCATGTAGTTTAAACGCTTTTACGATTTCCTGAATATTCGGGGTGCCGTTGAAGAGCTGGTTGTCATCGTCGTCGGCGTTGAGTAAAGTGACGCCAAAAGCCTTGAATTTTTTAGGAACTGGCGGAATCAGTAGAGCTTTGACGATGACTTCATCCGCATAGCGTTTGCCTTTTATTGCTCCCATTTTTTGCATCAACAACGAACGCAGGTCCCACAAAATGCCGGAAAATATCTGGCTGTTAAAATGGATGAATCCGTTGTCGGCAGCTCCTCTTTTGAAGTCAGTGTGATACTGAAACGCGTTTTGAAGCCGGCGGTTTTCGGCGGCCCGGGGATGCGTTGGCGGAAAGGCCCGCCATTCGGCATCATCGTTAATCGTGCACGCGAAATAATCGGAAAATCCTTCTAACATGGCCCCCGTTTCATCTTTAGGTGGCAGCGATTGCGGCGCGGGTGTGTTTTTGCTGGTTAAATTTTGCACTACTGCGTGCGCATACTCGTGGTAGATCATATCGCTGCGCATGGCGAACGGCTCATTGTTGGCTTTAATTTGGCCAAACCAGATTTGCGCTAAGGCTCTATCAAAAAAAGCGTTTTCTTCTGAGGGCACGAAATAAACTTTGAGCGGTTTGAATAGAAAATTCGGTAATTGCCATTTGTAAAAATAATCGTGGATTTTGTTGAGATGATAAAAGGCGTTGGTCCACGGATTTAATCCCAGATTGACTTCCACACGGCCGTCTGAATTTTCCGTTAGTTTGATTTGGTTTGCGGTCAGAGGCATCTGGTATATTTTATAAATCGGTTGTCTGCCCAATTGTTTGTCTTTTAAGAGCATCGGATTTGAATCATACAAAGTGAACGGATCGTTTTTAAGCAAAATATTAAAGTCTTTTACTGAAAGACCGTCAGGAAAAAGAAAAATACCACTGGAGTCTATATCGATCATTCCAAAATTGGTGTTGCCAATTAATCCTCCTCCCAACACTTTTAAGGTTGGAGTACTTTCTTCTGGCGACTTATCATAAATTTTCGCCCTAACATAGCCGGTGCCAGACACGGGACCGATGGTTTCTCGAAAAAGAGTGCGGGCGGTGCTGGCGTTGATGACGTATTTCCGGCTTTCATACGGCAGGTCTCGATTTGAAGCGTTTTCAAAGGTTAGCAGCTCGTATGCTAATTTGTAATCAAAAAAAGTCGAGTCCGTTGATTTGGGGATGGGAAAAATCAGCAATTGTACTTTGGCGGTGTCCACCTGAACCTCCGGCTTGTATTGTCGAAAAGTCTCCAGTACTTGGGAGCGGGACAAAAAGCTTACAGGGGGATTTATTTTAATCGATGGAAACAGTTCTATTCCAAATTGAATGATATCTCCGCCGTGTATGGTGACGCTGGCCTCACTGCCAAAAACAGGCAGTTTCTGATTTGCCACGGGGCCCGCTGTTTCTTGATTAAAAGTAACAAACCAGAATTGGTTGTATTTACGCACATAATCTTTTTCGAGTGTGGTCAAATCAATTTGATCAAAAATGGGATATACCGATCGGTTGTCAGCCAGAAATGTCGCCATAAATTTTCTCGCGGCAGTTTCTGCCTCTGCTTCTGTTCGGGGTGCGAAAGGCAGAGCCACGGCGGAGCCCGCCATGCGGTGCGGCGTACCGGTCCTGGTGTTTTTCCATTGCAGCCAGATATCTTCTCGACCCTTTCTGACGATGACCGTGGTGGTGTCCACTGTGTAGCTAGCGACTTGCAGACCGCCGCCCATCGGCGGCAACAGCACTACGTTGCGCGTCAGGCGTTTGAATGGTGCGATCTTGAGTTGTGGAAATTCTCCCGAGATGAATCCCTCTGCGCTAAAAAGAACATCATACGAACCCGGCGGCAATTTGATTTCAAATTTTCCTACCGCAGTAACGCGGTTGGTTGAAATCAGTTTATTCTTTTGCCATATTTCAATGATCGCACCTACAGGACTTATTTCAGGATGCTGGTTTTTTGTTGAGATGCTGACCACACCATAAATACCAGTGAGAGAATAAGCATACCATATCCCGGCTGAAACAGCTATTAAAACGAGTATGGCAACCCCAACATCTTTTTTTCTCATGACGTTCCCTCCCTTAAAATGGTATTCACAAACGTTATTTATCCGGTTTTGAATAATGATTCAAATGGTTGGGAGACAGAATATTTTGTTGAACCGGGCTGCTTTTCTTAATCGTGTGTTGTCATTCGAAGTTAAGACGACTTTGTGCCCTGGAGGATGAGGGTTTGAACGTGTGAGGTAGATATCAAAGATGCAGCAGATAAAACTAAAAATTCCATGGCCATTGTCAAGAAAAAAAACAAGCTGAAAGAAAAATCTTCTGTTGCATTCTAACTCTATTATGTTTATTTAGTGATTGAACGAAAACTTGAAAATACGCGATATTAATTTCTTATTCGACGGCATTCCGCTGAGTTGAGCAGGGATTCACCCTCGGCCGGGAGGTCTTCGGGTAAGGGTGAGACCGTTTTCATTTATCTAATATTTAGTTGCTTATGTGCGGACGATTTTCACTTTACGGTTACAAAATGACACCGGAAGAATTTGAAGAGCGCTTCGGATTTCCCCTTCCGGAGGAAACTGAATATCCCCCCTCGTTTAATATTGGGCCGTTCAGAAACATTCCGGCGATTTTGTCGGATGAAAATAATCACAACCGCATGATACCCATGTTCTGGCAGCTCATTCCCTCATGGTCCAAAGAGTTCAAATCACCCTACACCGCCTTCAATTCCACGGTGGAATCGTTTGAAAAGAAAGGATACAAACAGACGTTGTTGAAACAAAACCGCTGTGCCATTCCCGTGAATAATTTTTTCGAATTTTTAAGAGTGGAAGAAGATAAAATCAATCCCAAAACCGGCCGCAAGAAAAAAGAAATCAAGCGCGTGCCGTTTAAATTCGAGCTGCGAAACGGGGAGCTGATGACTCTGGGAGGCATTTATTCTGTCTGGCTGGATGCAGAAAAAAAGCCTTATTACAGTTGCTCTATCATCACCCTGCCAGCCAATAAACTGGTTAAAAAAGTCCACCCGCGTATGCCGTTTATCCTGACCCGCGAAACCGAGAGAATCTGGCTGGATAATGCCGTCACGGATTTTCAATTGCTGCACGAATTGATCACTCCCTACCCGTCGGAAGCAATGCGCTGTTTTCCGGTGTCGACGGCGGTGAACAATCCCCGCAACGATTTTCCGGAAGTGCTCGAGCCAGTGGAGCGCGAGGTTAAATTGAATGCGTAACTGCATTTTTTATCTGGATTTTTCAAAGCAATTCAACCCTTTCGACTGGTTTACCTGTTTTACAAATTTTGCTTGACCTTCAAGAGAGAATCACTTATATTTACGATTTAATGATTGCTCAATCGTTTGTAATTAATTCGTGAATAAAATGGAAACAAACGTAAATTGTAACATTTTTTATGTTGACGAAGCGAAAGTCCGGTTCGTCGAAAAAAAAATAGCGGCAAACCAGGATATATTTCATCTAACCGAAACTTTCAAGCTGCTCAGCGATCCCACTCGACTTAAAATCCTGCTGGCCTTGAAAGAGGCGGAATTGTGCTGCTGTGATCTAGCCACATTGTTGGGGGTGAGCCGCTCGGCCATTTCGCATCAATTGCGTTTGTTGAAAACCATGCGCCTGGTGAAATTTCGCCGTGAAGGTAAAATAGCTTATTATTCATTAGACGATACCCATATCAATGATTTGATTGAGGTGGCCATGGCGCATTCACGGGAGTAATTTTCCATTTAAGAAACAGGGCAGAATTTCAAATGAGTGAAACCACCTTAAGAACAGAGCACCTACAGTTAGAGGGCTTTCATTGTGCTGATTGCGCTGTGACCATCGAAAAAACCGTGGCCAAAGTCAACGGAGTGGCATCGGTGCAGGCCAATTTTGCGGCAGGCAAAGTAAAAATTCGTTACAATCCCTTCCAGGTCAGGCTCGAAGAATTAATTCACCGGGTCGAAAATATCGGTTACCGAGTGCAGACCGATATGCATCAGGATATCGAAGCCAAAACGCTCTGGCGAAATCGAGAGCTCTATTTTACGTTGCTTTCCGGGTGCCTCCTTTTTCTGGGTTTGGGTGTACATTTTTTTACCTCGGATCCAAAGTTAGTGGCCTTCATGGGTCGAGGCGTACACGTTTCAACGATTTTGTATTTGCTGGCCGTGGTATTGGGCGCGTACTTTTTCAGTCGCGAAGGCTGGGCTAGCGTAAAAAGTCTGCGATTCAATATGGATTTTCTCATGTCCCTGGCCATTATCGGCGCGGTCATTATCGCGGAATATGTTGAAGCGGCCAGCCTGGCGTTTTTATTATCGCTGGCGGAGCTTTTGGAAGGATACGCAGTGGATCGGGCTCGCAATTCTCTGCGCCAGCTTATCCAGCTCGCGCCTTCCGAAGCCCGAGTGGTCGCAGCCGGTCAGGAGTGCACGCGCAATGTGAGTCAAATTGAAGTGGGCGATATTCTGGCCATTCGCCCGGGAGAAAAAATCGCTTTAGATGGAAAAGTCGTCAAAGGCGATTCCAGTGTGGACCAATCGCCCATCACGGGTGAATCCCGACCGGTCGCCAAAACAGCCGGCGAAAAAGTCTTTGCCGGCTCCATCAACATCGAGGGGTATTTAGAGGTCAAAGTGACGGAGCTCAGCAGCAATACCATGCTTGCGCGCATCATTCACATGGTGGAAGAAGCGGAAGCTCAAAAAGCGCCCAGTCAGAAGTTTGTGGATCGGTTCGCTCGCATTTACACGCCGGCGGTGGTACTTTTGGCGGTTGCCGTGGCCACCATCCCCCCTTTGTTTCTGGGCGGAGCGTTTAATCCGTGGTTTATCAAAGCGCTCACGTTGCTGGTGATTGCCTGTCCCTGTGCTCTGGTCATTTCCACGCCGGTCACGGTGGTGTCGGCGCTCACCAGCGCCAGCCGCAGTGGCGTGCTCATCAAAGGCGGGGTTTATCTGGAAGAGATGGCCAAAGTTAAAGTCATCGCGTTGGACAAAACCGGCACCCTGACCAGAGGAAAGTTGGAAATTAGCGAAGTGGTGCCCTTGAACGGTCGGCAAAAAGAGGATGTGTTGAAAATCGCTGCGGCTCTGGAATCGCACAGCGAACATCATATCGCCCGCGCCATTGTCAACGCGGCCGTGGACTTGCCACCGGAGCCCGTCCACGATTTTGAGTCCATTCCCGGAAAGGGTGTGACGGCCCGCTTTAAAGGCGTAAAATATTACCTTGGCCGACCGGAACTTTTTCGCCAATTTGAGGTTGAATTACCGGCTTCCCGACTACACAAAATGCAGAGACAGGGCAAAACCACCATGTTGGTGGGTACGCAATCAGAAATTCTGGGCATTGTGGCTCTATCGGATCAATTGCGCTCGGAAGCCGTGGAAATGATCACCAAACTCAGGCGTGCGGGTAAGGAGGTGGTCATGATTACCGGCGACAACGAAGAAACGGCCAGAGCCATTGCGCAGCAGTTGGGTATCACGCATTTTCATGCCGGGCTGCTGCCGGAAGAAAAAGTTGCAGAGATTCGTTTTTTACAAAAGAAATACGGTAAAGTGGCCATGATCGGCGACGGCATCAACGATGCGCCTGCTTTAGCTGCCGCATCCGTGGGCATTGCCATGGGGGTCGCGGGTACCGATACCGCTCTGGAAACGGCGGATATTGCCCTCATGTCGGATGAATTGAGCAAAATTCCATATCTGGTAGAGCTGAGTAAAAAGGGACGCTTGGTCATCCAGCAAAACATCTGGACCTCTTTGCTGCTTAAATTAACTCTGGCCGTGGGGGTGTTTCCGGGAATAGTGTCTTTGGTTCTGGCGATTTTGATCGGAGATATGGGGGCGTCTTTTGTGGTAACCAGCAACGCACTGAGGTTGGCCCGGGTGAAATCGAACTAAATTTCAAAAACAAAACATGACCGCAATTTTTTATTCCATTTTAGCTGCAGGCGCTACCATCATTGGCGGCGGTATCCCCCTTTTGCACAAAAAATTCACCGAAAAGCATTTAACCCTGTTGGTGGCGTTTTCTGCGGGTGTGCTGCTATCCACCGGCCTGAACCACATGATCGTGGAAAGTTTTGCCGAAGGCGGTCGCTGGGCCATGTTGACCGTCAGCCTGGGTTTTGTGGCGCTTTACGGGTATGAAAAGCTGGCCATGGTGCATGCTTGCCGCGAGCACGATTGCCACGTGCATCATTTCGGAAAATCTGCGTTGTTTGGCTTGGGATTCCACAGCTTTCTGGATGGTTTTGCCATTGCGGTGAGCTTTGAATTTGAAAAGACCTTGGGTCTGCTTGTGATTGTGGCGGTGATACTGCACCGCCTGCCTACCGGCATCTCCACCACTTCCATCATGCTTTCTCACGATTACCACAATTCCAGAGCCTGGTTAAACCTGAGCTTGATTGCGGTGCTGGCCGTGGTGGGCGCTTTTATTGGGGTCGTGATTCCTCTTCAGCAGCCATTCTTTCTGAGCCTGGCGGTGGGTCTTTCCGGGGGTACCTTCCTCTATATCTCCACCAGCGATCTGCTACCCCTGGCGCACGAAAACAATCAGGACTATCGCGTACCGATATGTTTTTTGATCGGATTTTTGGGAATCCTTGGTGCCAGCTTTGTTTGACATGCAATCGCAAACCCAAGAAAGATTTTTTTATCGGTTTGAATAGGCGTCCAAAATGCAAGTTCATTTCTTCCCTGAGTGTCGTAAATACTCCTTGCTTCTAATTCTATTTTTTTTTACTTTAACTGCTCAAAATTGAGAACGGCCGTCGTGATGAAGCGTATTTTTAAATCACAAATTATTTGCGTACTTGATGGAGGATGAATGATAAAACACCGCAGTGGTCTATTCATGGCATGTGCCGTCATCGCCCTGTCTTTAAGCTCTCCTCTGCGCGCCCAGTTTAGCTACGATGTCGTGGACGATAATCGCAATTTCGAATTAGAAAAGCCGCTGTCGTTTTATTGGACTCCGAGATACAATCGAGTTGAAGGGGTCTTTTTGAACATTGGCGCCAGATGGCGTCCGCAATCCATGTCGCAGGTTATATTTTATGGCGACATTGGCGGCGGCTTCTGGAACCAGGCCAACAAACAGGTGCGCTTTACTGCCGGATTCCGCAAAGATTTTTTTGAATTCGAGCGATTGAGTTTTGGAGCAGAGGTGTTTCGGCAGGTGGAATCGGAGGATGACTGGACCGTGGGCAATGTCGAGAACACTCTGGCTTCCCTGCTGTTTCGGGAAGATTACAAAGATTACTATGGCAGTCACGGTTTCAAAGTGTTTGTGGATCATCGCTTCAAAGGCGTGCACACCCTGCGCTTTGAAGTGGAACGCCGAACCTTTGACGCTTTCAAACGCAACATCAACTGGAGTTTGTTCAAAGGAGATTTTGACAGCAATCCCACTCGTCCCAATTCGTTTTTGGTGGAAGGCGATGAAATCGGGTTCAAATTTATCTCTGCATTTGACTGGCGCGACAATCCGATTTTCCCTTTGAGCGGCTGGTTTGTAGAGGCCATTTATGAGCGCACTATTGAAGACTTCCACACCGACGGGTTGTTTTTGACCGTCAAACGATTTCATCAAACTTTTGGCAATCAACGGGTTAATGTGCGTGCCATGATCGGCGCTCGCCGCGGCGACGATGCCGCGGCCGGTAAAACCAGCGCCGGCGATTCCTTGCGCACGAGTTTGGCCGATCAATATACCATCGATATCGGCGGCATCGGCAGTTTGCGCGGCTTTGATGATAAAGAATTCACCGGCAACCGCATGTTTATGTTGAATGCCAATTACCTGTTCAGCGGCGATGTCCTGCAAAAAATTCCCCTGCAAAACGTGCCCTATTTGGGTGCTTTTTGGACCACCCTTTCACTCGGCGTGTTTCTGGACACCGGCTGGGCGTGGAACACCGGCAACTTGAACGACGGATTGTGGGACGGCTTTGGGAAGCTCACGTTCGACAACCTGAAAACCAACATCGGCTTGTCGATTCTGTTGCTCGAAGGGGTTTTTCGCCTGGATGTGGCAAAACGATTGGATCGTTCCGACAACGACTTTCGTGTAACTTTTAGATTGTTAGAAAAATTTTGATGATGCGGCTGTCCCAAAAGTCGAATTTCTTCACCTAGCTCGGAGTCGAAGGGCATCGTAAATTGAAAAAAAAGTCTTGTTTCGACTCCTCTTCGCACGAAATCTTGGGCCGTTTGGAATCTTTGGGACTGCCCCACTACCAGCCTTAATCAGATACGAATGATTTCTTTGATGTGATTTTTCATGCTCAATAATTTACCCTGCCTCAAAAATTTGATTGCTTGCATCCCCCTTTGGGTTTTGTTTTACCATCAGTCATTAAACGCTCAGGATTTTCAGTATCTTCCGGACAGCAGTTTTGTGCAGAAATCATTCGATATTTTAGCCATCATTGTTCAGGGTAATGAAAAAACCAAAGAAGAAATCATTTTACGCGAAATGAAATTACAGGCGGGCGACCAATACGATGAAGAGGTGGCCGAGGGCGACCGCTTGCGCATTCAAAATCTCGGTATTTTTAACCGGGTGGAGATCGATATGGTGCCTACCAACCGCGGTGTGATCCTGGTGGTCACGGTCACGGAGATGTGGTACATTTTCCCCTATCCCATCATTTTTCGCAATGACCGTGACTGGGGGCGCATTTCAGTGGGGGCCGGCTTGCTGCACAACAACTTCCGCGGCCGCCGCGAAACCATCGATTTTTCATTCTGGTTGGGTTTTAATCCCTCGGTGAGGTTGGTTTACAGCAATCCTTGGATTATGGGACCTATGAAATTTTATACCAGTATTTCCATTTTTGCAAAAAGGGTGCGCAACCGCAGCTCCACCTCGGATCCGACTTTGCCGGAAATCAACGAAAATCAGATCGGTGTTAATTGGCGGATCGGCAAACGGTTTGGGCATTTCACCTATGTCGATCTAAACCTCGGATACAAACAGCTCACCCTTTCACCACGGGATTCGGCCAGCACCTTGTCGGCTTCTGGCAAAGATCGGCTGCCGCATCTCGGATTCTCGTTTACCAACGACAAACGCGATTTGTGGGAGTACGCTCATCGCGGACATTATGTCAACATCTGGGCGCAAAAAACCGGCTGGTTTGGCAACGTGGTGGATTATGCACGATTTGGCATGGATGTGCGCAAATATATTCCTATCGGCGCCACCACTCTGGCGTTCCGCGGCGCCGCTAATTTGTCCACCGGCGCCATTCCCATTTATGAGCAGGTTCATTTTGGATTTTTGACGCGCATTCGCGGCCATTTTTCTGAGAGAATTGCCGGCGAAAATTTGTTGCTGGGCAGCGCGGAGTTTCGCTTCCCCATTCGAAAGATCACTTATCACAACTGGGGACCGTTTCAATCCATGGGCAGCTACGGTTCGAATTTTCGCTTCGGGGTCAGCGCCGGCCTGTTTTTTGATACCGGCGCCATTTGGCTTCAGGAAGATACTTTAGCTAAAAATACTTTCATTTCAGGATGGGGCGCCGGATTGCATGTCTTTTTGCCGTATCAGAATATTTTGAGATTGGAATATGGATTTAATGAGGACTGGCAGGGTCAGTTTATTGTGGATCTTTTCATGACTTTTTGAAGATGAAAATACTGGGAATAGAAACTTCGTGCGACGAAACCGCGGCGGCGGTCTGGTTGGACGACCATCTCGGTTCCAATCAGATCGGTTCGCAGGCAGTGCACACGAGCTTCGGCGGCGTGGTGCCGGAACTGGCATCCCGAGCGCATGTTCAGCTCATTTTGCCCATGACGAAATCCGCCCTTAAAGAGGCCGGCATCACAAAAAATCAGTTGGATGGACTTGCCGTGACGTATGGTCCCGGTTTGGCCGGGTCGCTGCTGGTGGGTTTAAATTTTGCCAAGGCCATGGCCTGCGCGCTCGAGTTGCCGTTTATTGGAATCAATCATCTGGAAGGGCACCTTTTCTCCAACTCGATTTTTGAGCCGGGCCCGACTCCGCCGTTTCTTACCCTGATCATTTCTGGCGGACACACGCAGTTGGTGCACGTGGAAAAATGGGGCAAATATCAAATCTTGGGCAAAACACGCGACGATGCCGCAGGCGAAGCATTCGATAAAGTCGCAAAAATGCTGGAGCTGCCCTATCCGGGGGGACCGGCCATTCAAGATCTGGCGCAGTCTGGCGATTCAGACTATTTAAATTTTCCCAAAGCAAAAATAAAAGGCCGGCTTTTGGATTTTAGTTACAGCGGTTTAAAGACCGCCGTATTGTACCATTTGCAATCGTTGCCCCCTGCGGACCGGGTAAAACACCGGGCGGATATTGCGGCCAGTTTTCAAAAAGCCGCGGTAGAGGTTTTGGTTGAAAAGAGCATAATAGCCCTCAAACAAACTCAGCTCCAGCAATTAGCCCTGGCCGGCGGCGTGGCTTGCAATGCTTACTTGCGGGAAAGACTACAGCGTGAATGTGAAAAACATAAATTCAAGCTCTTTTATCCGCCGCCGGTTTTTTGCACCGACAACGGCGCCATGATCGCCCGGGCCGGAAAATTTTATCTGGAAAAGGGTCAAACCTCGGAGTTTGATCTGAGCCCCAGACCTTCGCTTTCACTTTAGTGGCGCTGGCGGCTGATGGAAATACATGCTAGTTAAATTATACCTTTCAGCACCATTAAACGTTATTTAAAATATAAATCAAGGATGGGTTTTTCGTTTGGCTAATCTGACAGAATTCAATTTGAACACCCACGGCAGCCTGTTTCTGCTGATTTTATTTATCATCCTGGCTGCGGGTTTAAGTTATTTTGTATATCGAAAAACGGTGCCGCCCATTTCGAACGGTTTGCGATTTCTGCTGATGGCCATGCGCGCCTTGGTCGTGGTGCTGGTGATTTTTTTATTTTTCGAACCCATTTTGAGTCTTACGCGCAAAAAGAAAGAAAAACCCGTGGCAGCGGTGCTGATCGATCGATCTGCCAGCATGAGTTTGGTGGATAAAAAGGGAGATCGTGCACAAGCCTTGCAGAACATCCTGCAATCGCCGCTCATTCAAAAAGACTCGGATGAATACGAGAAGGTAATTTTTCCTTTTAGCAGTGAATTATTTGAGGGCTCATGGACCCCACCCGATTCGCTGATTTTAAACGGCGACGGCACGGATATCCGGGCGGCGCTCGAGGGGCTTAAAGCTCGGTTGTCCGAAAAGTACTTTTCAGCGGTGATCCTGATCACCGATGGCGCAAATAATCTTGGCGAAAATCCCGCGCGGTTCGCGGCTACTTATGGCGTGCCCATCTACCCCATCGCCATCGGAGACGCCTCCGAACAGAAAGATGTGTTGATTGCAAATTACGTGGCCAACGAAATTGCCTACGCCGGCGCGAAAATGCCAGTTGACGTTTACATCAAAAGCAGCGGATTTCCCGGGAAAAAGATCACCGTGAATTTGTTTCAGGGTAAGAAGCCGTTGGACTCCCAGATGATCTCGCTGGCAGACAATGGGCTTGAACAAAAAGTCCGATTTGAATTTGTGCCGGAAAAGGAAGGGCTTTTTAAATATGAAATCAAACTGCCGCAATTGGAAGGCGAGCTGACGCAATTGAACAACAGCAAATCATTTTACGTTAAAGTACTCAAAAGCAAAGCCAGAGTTTTGCTCATCGCCGGTGGGCCCGGAGCCGACTTTTTATTTTTAAAGCGCGCATTGAGTGGCGATGAAAACGTGGAAGTTCAAACGATGGTGGAGAAATTTAACGGCCGTTTTTACGGGAATGCCCGTTTGCCGGTAAGAGAGCAGCTTTTGAAATTCGATTGTTTGATTCTTTTAGATTTTCCTCGACGCACCAGCGATCGCTCCAACCTGAATTTGATTAAAAATTATTTGGCCCAGGGTAAGCCGGCGCTTTTCATGTTGGGTGCTTCAACGGATTTTGATAAACTGTGGGAGTTGAAAGACTATCTGCCGTTTTCGACAAAACCACTGCCCGGAGCGGAGCGGCCGGTGTACGTTCGTATTTTACCCCAGGGAGTGCAGCATCCCATTCTACGGTTGGCAGAAGACGAGATGGAAATCAGAGAAAAGTGGCAGGAGCTGCCTCCCGTTTTTATGAATTTGAAAACGGTTTCTCTGCACCCCAACACACAATCCCTGACGGTAGTGGACTTACGGCGCTCAGCCGGCTCCGGCAAAAGGCAGGTGCCGGTGTTTGCTACGCGTATGAGCGGCCGCAGAAAATCGCTGACCATCCTGGCGTACGGCATCTGGCGCTGGGATTTGTTGATGCGCGGAGTGGGTAAAACCAATGAAAGTTATCAGTTGTTTCTGCAAAATGCCCTTCGCTGGCTGATCACCACCGAGGACAGCAAGCTGGTTCGCGTCAATTCCAATAAAGAAATCTACCGCAGCGGCGAAGAGGTTAAGTTTCAGGCGCAAGTATATTTCGAAGATTACCAGCCTGTGGACGGCGCCGAAGTCGTGGTGCAACTACAGGGCGAAAAAGAAATCCAAGAGCTGACACTGGAAAGCATCGGAGAGGGCCGTTATGATGGCCGTTTTCAGGTGCTGGAAGGCGGCGACTACCAATTTACCGGCACAGCGCATCTACAGGGGCGGGTGCTCGGCCGCGATTCCGGCAAATTCTCAGTAGAAGAATTTAACCTGGAATACCAAAACACCCGTATGAGTGAAGAGTTGCTGAAGCGCATCGCGCTGGAAAGCGGCGGCGAATTTTACACGGTTTCAGACTTCGCGGAATTAAACGGTAAGCTGAAATTTCCAGAAAAATATTTAACGCTTAAAAACGAATGGGAAATCTGGAACAAACCGCTGCTTTTAATCACCTGCCTGGTGTTGTTGAGCGCCGAGTGGTTTATCCGCAAACGAAAGGGCATGTTGTAGAGGTAAAAAGGTGTTTTGCCCTGTATAATCGTGTTCAACTTCTGTAAAAATAAACAGGCGAATCCTCCATTTACATCTTTGATATTGCTTTTGTAATTTATTAACCCTAACAACAGGAGGTCAAATATGTTTTGCAAAAAGCAGTATCTGCCAGTGGCTGTGATAATTTTTCTTTGTATTTTGTTCGGGTCTGTTTTTTTATCCGCGCAAACTCAAAGTGCGGTCCCCGGACTAACAGTCAACCTCCTCATGACGACCCGGCAAGACCACAAGTCGCCTGCGCAAATGGAATTTGTAAGATGCTTTCGAGAAACCGTTCGCAAATCAAAGGATCTTGTTTTGTCAGACCAGCCGGTTTTTGTGATTTACGCGGCCGTTCAGGAGATTCCGGATGACGACCGAATCATGGTTTCGTTGGTGACCACGCAGACCATTCCGCCGGAAGTGGTGAAATTAGCCGCTGAAAATGAAATTTTTTACAAAGTCTATGATCAAAAACCCGTGCTGCCAGAGGAAGGCAAGTTTATGAGAGAATACATGACTTCAGAGTGGATGATCAGCTACCGACTTATTCTAAATCATGAAGTTCTAAGCATCTCCAGAGATGAAATTCCCTCGACCTGCGTGAAGGTCATCGACAATTTTATGGAGAAATTCATCGTTCAAAAAAGGAAAAAAGAAATAAAATGAAGTCTCTTTTCAATTGCTGCTTATTAAGTCTGGGTTTGTTGATTTCACTGGTGGCGTCGTGGAGCTTCGCCATCTTACCGCCGGCCCACACCGGCATGTTTTATGTCTCGAATTTCGGCAGTGGAACTGTGGCGGTGTACGATTCTTCCGGCGCTTACCTTCATAATTTCACCGCGGCCGGACTTTCCGGGGCGCGCGGAATTGTTTATGCGTCCAATGGCCGACTCTATGTTGCCAGCCAGAACACGCATGAAGTGTTTGTGTTCGGCCAGGACGAGCAATTCATCACGAAATTTACAAACCTGCAGCTCAGTGGTCCCACGGGCATGGCCATTTCCGATGCGGAAGAGCTGTACGTCTGCAGTTTTAACAACGATCAAGTGGTGGTGTTCGATCTCGAGGGAAATAGCCTGCGCACTTTTTCGGCTAACGTTCTGGACGGACCGAATTGTGTGGCGTTCGACTCACACGGCAACATTTACGTCTCCAGCGCCTTGACGGCCGTGGTGGTCAAATTTGACGCCCATGAAAATTTCGTGAGCTCTTTTACCGGCGGCGGACTGTCCAGCCCCATGAGCATCGCACGCAACACACGAGATGTGCTGTATGTATCCGGCGGCGGCTCCAACAACATTGTCAAGTTTGACACGAGCGGTAAATATCTGGGCGCCCTCACGCATTCCGACCTCCCGGTTCCCCAGGGCGTGGCGTTCAATTCCGCCGGGCATTTATTTTCCACGTCGTTCAGTAAGCATCAAATCGTTGAATTCGACGCAGCGGAGAATTACGTACGCACGATTACGGCCGGTAGTTTGCAGGTACCGCGCAGCCTGGCATTCCAGCCGGTTGCGCCGGTTACGGCCATCACTGAGTCGGCGCTGACAGAAGCGTTTGCACTACACCAGAATTTCCCCAATCCGTTTAACCCGATCACCGTGATTCGTTACAACGTGCCCACGGGCGGCGCGAAAGTATTGTTGCGTGTGTTTGATGTGCGGGGAAATTTAGTGGATACCCTGGTGGACAGTTGGCGGGCAGCGGGCCCCCAAAAGGCGGTCTGGCAGGGAAGAGACCGCCGTCAGAGAAAGGTCGCCACCGGCGTGTACTTCTATCAGTTAATTGCTGCGGATTATTCCCAAACCAGAAAAATGCTGCTGCTGCAATAAGGACAAATGACCCCATCTAAGCAAACTGAATCCGCTGAACCCGGCAACCGGTAAGCGATCGAACACGGAGATTCTAATTGGTTAAAGTACTTTTTATGGTACGTAGTCGACCAGCATGGGCGGACGAACAGAAGGGTCTTCCAACAACCTGAGAGTGGATTCTAAAATCGCCTGTTGCCGCTGCGGCTGATTTGGTGCTTCTAATGGATAGCCGTGGCGAAACGGTACGAACAGAGCTCGCGGCGGCCGCACCTTCCGCGCTACCTCTCGCAACAATTGAATGACCACCGTCGAGATTCCCTGTCTTTCCATCTCCGCCGCTACCAGGCTCACGGCCTGGTTACACATGGGTCAGACCGGCACCAACAGGGCCACATCCACTCCATCCTCTACCAACCAGCTTGCGGCCTCAGGAGCCGTGTGTTTGATCAAGTTGCCGGTGGCGGTGATGGAGCCCATCATCGACAGATGGCGGCGATTCACCCTGCCAATACGCCCGGTGACTTGCAGCTCACGCACCCGCTCAAGGGGAAAGGCGAGGTTTGGATCCTGCAGCATGCCGGTGTGATCGAAGGAATCGCTGCGGTGGCTGTCTTGGAATTTTGTGACATCTGCGTCGAATGGAATTTCCCGAAAACTGGAGTCCCCTCCCTTGATGCGGTCATCAAAAGGTGCCTGATCTGGCAGTACGAAACCCGCGCTTGAAATGAGCGCCAAGCGGCATTCGGAAAGAGGTTTGCGCAAAGGCGTCCAGGGAACGGGGTCGATGCGGCGCCAGACATAAGCTTTTAAAAAGAGTCTTACGGCCGGTGTGAATTCACGGAATTCGCCCATGAGATTGCCTTTCTAATCAAATATATTCTAACAAGGGTTTGTTACAATTCATCTCATCTTTTCATGAAGCCACTGAAATTGAAAAATTCGCCTAATTCTTCAAAAAAATATGATCTATGCTGGGAGGTAATTTAAATAAAAAGTAATTCAAAAGCAAACACCAGAGCAGAAGAGGAACCGCTTGCAAGTTAATATTAAATTTGGCATATTCATGCGAAAGTAAAATTCATTAAATCAACCGTTTTAATGAACAAAAATCATGATTTAGAATTCGATCCCATCAAGCGATTTTCTGATCGAGTTGAAAGTTACGTAAAATATCGTCCGGGATATCCTGAGGAGATCCTTCCCGGTTTGGAGTCCGAGTGCGGTCTGTCGAATGAACACATTATTGCCGATATCGGTTCCGGCACCGGCATTTTGTCCGAGATGTTTTTGAAAAGCGGATACACGGTTTGGGGTGTGGAGCCGAATTACGAGATGCGAGCCGCAGCAGAAAAGCTGCTGGCAAAGTATGCTCAATTTACAAGCATCGACGGTCGGGCGGAATCGACGACGCTCCAAAACCATTCGGTGGATTTTATCACTGCGGCCCAGGCTTTCCACTGGTTTCAGCAGTCCGCCACGTACGTGGAATTTTTACGAATTTTGAAACCGAACCAATGGGTGGTACTCCTTTGGAATGATCGCAAAACCGACTCCGCGCAATTTCTGCAAAATTATGAAATATTGCTTCTCGAGTACGGTGTTGATTATAAAAAAGTTGATCACAACAATATCGAGGAAGAGTTTTTTACGAACTTCTGGCAGCAAGGGCATTTTCGCCAGAAGATTTTTGAAAATTCGCAGGTTCTGGACTATCCCGCTTTGAAGGGGCGACTCCTGTCATCATCCTATGCGCCCGCTGCCGGACATCCTGACCACGATTCGATGTTGAAACAGCTCAAGCAATTGTTTGACGAATTTGAAGTCGACGGCCATGTCACCATTGACTACGACACCAAAATGTATTTTGGCCAGCTCAGTTAAAGCCTGCTTGTGGAATAATTTAATTTCAAGGTGCATACATGAAAGTTAAAAAGTATTTGTGGCCTTTAATCTTCCTTTATATTGTTTGTTATTTCAATCCTCTGGTAATTTGGGGGCAGAGTCGTCCTAAAAAGTCGGGTCTAAAAGCGCTGCACCAGCTCAGCGAAGAATTTGAAGCGCTGTCGGAGCGTGTGAATCCAGCCATTGTGCAAATTTTAGCAACGGGATACGTCACCGGCCAGGGGAACGGTGTGGCGAGCACCGCTCTGCTGAGCAAGCAAAGCAGCAGCGGTTCCGGGGTGATTCTCGATCCCCGTGGCTATATCGTCACTAACGCGCACGTGGTAAAAGGCGCCCGGCGCATTCAAGTGGTGCTAGCCAAACCGTTCGACGGCTTGCGAAATCGAAATTCCATCCTCAAATCCAAAGGTAAACTGGTGGGAGCGCATCTGGTGGGAATTGATCCGGAAACCGATCTGGCGGTCCTGAAGATCGAGGAGCAGGGGTTGGCGTATTTAAAGCTGGGGGATTCGGATGCGCTGCGCCAGGGGCAATTGGTGATGGCGTTTGGCAGCCCTCTGGGATTGGAAAATTCGGTGACCATGGGCGTGGTCAGCGCTCTGGCGCGTCAGTTTAGCCCGGAAGATCCCATGGTCTATATTCAGACGGACGCGCCCATCAATCCTGGCAACAGCGGCGGTCCGCTGGTGGATATCAATGGCGATGTGGTGGGAATCAACACCTTTATTTTTACGCAGTCCGGTGGCAGTGAAGGCATCGGTTTTGCCGCCCCCAGCAATATCGTGCGCAATGTTTATGAGCAGATTCGCGATACGGGAAGAGTGCGGCGCGGCGTGATTGGCGTGCATGCGCAAACCATCACCCCCACATTGGCGGCCGGCTTGGGACTACCCCAGGTCTGGGGCGTCGTGCTGGGCGATGTTTTGCCCGGCAGTCCCGCCGATGACGCTGGGTTAAAAACCAAAGATATCATTTTATCTCTGGACGGAAAGACCATGGAAAACGGCCGCCAATTTGATGTGAACATTTACGGTCGTCCGGTAGATGATTTTGTGCATTTAGAAGTGCTGCGCGGTGTGGACACCCTGAGCGTCAAGGTCCTGGTAACTGAGCGAGAGGAATATCAAGCGCGATTTAACGACATGGTCAGCCCGGAAAGAAATCTCATTCCCCGATTGGGGATACTGGGTTTGGATTTAAATTCAGAAGTGGTCAGTTTGCTGCCCGGCATCCGCAATTCTTCGGGGGTGCTGGTGGCCAGCATGTCCCGAAATGCGTATTACTACGATCAAGATGCCTTTCAACCCGGGGATGTCATTCACTCAATAAATAATACCGAAATAAAAAATATCTCAGAATTGCGCCAGCTTTTACAGCATTTAAAAATTTACGCTCCTGTGGTGGTGCAGGTGGAACGCAACGGCCAATTCCGTTACATTGCGTTTGAGATTGAATGAACGAGCTATTGGAAGGAGTTGCCTGAGCGCTGGTCTGTAGAAATTAGATTTGTTGCCGATTATTGAAGTTAAAAAATAACAGAAGACGCAAGATGAATAAGGCAACAAACACAGAAAGAGCGACCCTTTCTCCAAGTCGTCGCCAGAAACCTGCGCAGAAAAAATCCAAGCCTTCACAATGTCAACGGCAGAAAGCAACGCGAATTTTGCGTTTCCGTAAATCTGAACGGATGGTGCATTGGGCGCTGGCCATCCCTTTTCTGGTCTGCTATGCTACGGCGTTAATTCTGGTGGTGGTTTATAATCCACATCCCATGCGTCCTTTCCGGGCGCTCTTTTCCTGGGCCCACCGCATTTCGGGTGTGTGCCTGATTGTTTTTCCTCTCATCGCCGTGACGAAAAGCCGGGGCGATTACCGCATTCACTTCTACAACATTAAACAGGCTTGGCTGTGGACGCTGGATGATTTGAAATGGTTGGCCATGATGGGGCTTGCGGCCGTGAGTAAAAGAATTGTTCTGCCCGAACAGGGCAAATTCAATGCCGCCGAGAAATTGAATTTCATGATGCTCATGACCACTTATCCATTTTACATTTTAACCGGCCTCATCATTTGGATTACGGACGGCGCCTTTCTTTCCTGGATCATCCATTTCACCATGGCCGCTTTGGCCACGCCGCTGCTGGTGGGACATTTGTTCATGGCGGTGCTTAATCCCGAAAGCAAAAAAGGCCTATCGGGTATGCTTTCCGGATTGGTGGATCGGCAGTGGGCCAAACATCACTACCGGCGCTGGTATCGGGAGAATTTTGAAAAGCCGCGCCGGCAAAAGCACTCATCCTGAAATGAGCTGGTCAATACCAAAAGGAAATCTCCATCACGCTGCCAGCCGGATGGAATCATGTTTTGTGCGCTGTCTGAGAATTTTTGGGTTTGTGGTAAATTGGCAATGATTTCGTGCAGGTTGCCGTCGGGATCTGCGTAAAACACCGAGTGGTGATTTGTGTTTACCGGGCAGTAAATTCATGACCTTTAAACTGAGCGGTTGGTGAAAGATTGAGCGTGCCGTTTTTACGTAAAAACGGAATGGTGAGATATTCAGGTCCGAACGATTCCAGATTTTCACCGAGGCTGTTCAGCATTTCTTCTGGCGTGTCCTGACTGCGAGCTAGAAGATAAGGAATGACTTTGTACTGGCCTGCCGGAACGTCCTTTTCAGCGGGCACGAAGGTGGTGGTGCGAATCATGCCCGTGCGGGTAACCACCACCGCCTCATTTCTTTCAATGGGAACAAACTCCCCCTGGGGACTCAGGAATAAAGTTCTCACCAGATGGATTTCCTCGGTGCGGATATTTCTGAGAAATAGGCCGCCCATTTTTCCTTCGTTGGGTTGCGTGTTGGGCAGGATAATTGCAACCGGTTCCGCCGCAGCTTGCAGAGTCACATTTATAGTGATGGAATCCTGAACGGCCGGTGAGCTGGACTCCACATTGACTTCGGTGTGGATATGAAATCGGGGTTTTAGAATGAGCGGTTTTTTCAATACGCCGTTTTCATCAAAATCTCCCTCTGAAAAGTTGCGTATTGTCAAAAGTTTCAACGGTGGCCAGTTGGTAATGAGCGGCGTAAAAGCAAGCGGTGAACAGGCCGCTGATTCCTCCGCTTCCGCCCTGAGTGGAAACGGGAGGCAGGTTGAGTAAAAATTCGCCATGGTCATCGGTACGGGTGGCAATTTGCCATTTTTCCATCCACACATAAATGTTTTCAGGGCTCAGGTCTTCCGACAAAGAGACCTGGCCGCGAATGCCTGAGAAAATTCGGCCGGAGCTCAGGGGATTTTCCGTGCAGGCGAAAAAGCCCAACACCCCGATGACACCGAAAAACACCAGGCAACGAATTGCTTTCCACATGTTCTCGTTGGTCCAGATTTAGTGGTTGCTATGAGTTTGGAGCTCAAAATGAACGGCGTTTTTTAATCAAGAATGTTTATTTTATAGCGGTTTGATCAATTGGTAATCTCGAAAAAGCCACCCTCACGCTTGATCGGCAGCTGCAAGTAATTTGACACCATATCATTTGACCGCAATCCGAGAAGATTCAACAATTTTTCAGGAATGGCCTGATGTTTAATGAGTAAATGTGGGATGATTTCGTAACGACCCCTTTTCAGCACGCCCTTGCGCAGGAAGAAATTCATGCGCCGGGGTTCGGGTTGATTCCGGATCAATTTATCGGCGCCGGTCACCCTCGTACTCATTTCTTTGATTTCGCCGGTGTCGATATTTTTGATGAAAACGCGGCCGGTGATGTCGTCTTCAAAATTTATCAAAGTCACGCTCACCGTGTCAAGCCGGGCGTCCTGTGTGTTGATGAGCGCTCCCAGAGTCACTTGCAATTCAATGGTACCTTGAAAATTCGCCGGTACCGACGACGGACTCACGGTGGTGTTGATTTCCAGAAATTTGGTGATCTCTTTTGGAGCGAGTAAATTTCCGTCAGCGCCTATTTCACCCTGGGAATACACAAACTGGCCGTTTTGCACAAACACCGTAGTCTTTTCCAAATAGTAGTTGGCCAAATAATAATAGAGATGCATGACCCCGGAGTAGCCATTGGGCGTGCCCTGACTGGAAGGGCTGGGCAGCTGGAATTCAAACCTGCCATCGGACTTGGTGACTAAACTCATGTCAAAGCCGTCGAGCCAGACAAATACACCGTCCGGGCTGAGGCTGTCGCTTAAAATCACGCTGCCCTGAATTTGTCGGAAATCGCGCGTGATGTCACCCCCTCCGATGGGGCTTTCCGTACAACTCCACAAAAAGAGTGAAGCCAACAAAATAAAGGCTAATTTCAATAGCAAAATAATTTTCATTTTTGCACCTGCTTCGGTAAAACGCGATAAATTCTGAATTGATATTTTAAACAATCCGGCTTGGGACCGTAGTTAAACAAAGAATCATTCAACTTTAATATTGCGCGCCAAAAGTGAAATAAAAGCGGCGGTCGCGAATGGCCAGACCCTGTGGCGCAATTTCGCTGTTATTTAACAAATTGCGTCCGCTGAAATTGCCGAAAATTTTGAGTTTGCCGATGGCGATACTTTTACTCAGATGCACATCGAAATTTGAGTAGCTCGGTAGGATAATTTGAAAAAATTCATTGACGTTATCCAATTCACGCAGCCAGCCGGCCTGTTTGCCTTCTTTGAACCAGTGGAACTGAAAGGAAAATCCTTCGTGATCGATGATCAAATCGATGGTGCGCTTGAAATCCGCTTTAAATGGAAACGCCGCTTTTTCATTGATAAAATACCTTGATACGCCGGCCTGTAGTGTGACCTTTTTCCGCAGCAGAAAAACGCGAACTTTTGATTCAAGACCGGTGATGTTGGCGGTTTGAACGTTATCGTAAAACGCGACCGGCACCCCCACCGTGTTGAAGGTGCGGATTTTGTTGTCGTAGATGTTTTTAAAATAGGCTGCCTCAAACTGGACTCCATCCAGAATCAGATTTTCTCGCGTGTCTTTGGTTATTTCCACTCCCAGCTCAAGACTGCGATTTCGTTCGGGATTTAAATTTGGTCGGGTACCGGGGCTGGTGTTGAAGTTGGCCACGCTAATTTGCTGCAACAGCGTCGGGAACTTGGTATTGTCGCCAAAATTAAAGAAGCCGGTGACGGCGAGATCTTCCCGGTAAGCATTGATGTTCAATGCGAACTTGAACATCGTGTCCTGCCAATCGTTGCTGTCGAAAACACCCTGTCGGCTTTGTGTCCGGGGAACCACATTGGATTGGTCGTTTTGTACGCGGTCGTGACGGATGCTGAAATCCAGATCGTAGTTTTGAATGAAATTGGAGCCGGTTTCTGCATGGTATTTTACGATGGAAACCAGACCGTGATGCCGGCGCTGGAAATCGGCGCTTTCGATACCAAAAGTGGCATTTTCTCTGAATTCAAAAAAATCCAGCTCGGTATTTTGAAACTGATAGGCGAAGAGCAAATCCACGTTTTTTATTTTAAAACTTTTGCCTATATTGAAAAACAGCGCGCGATCGTCGATGTGTCGTTCAAATGAAGCATTGGCCAATTTTTGTTTTTCTTTCAGTCTTCGGAAAGACAGAGCCGTGTCGAAATTTCTCAGCTTGAAGATGTCGCCTTTATATTTCAAGGAGAACAGATTGTTCAGGTTTGACAGGGTTTCACCGTCGCGGAAATTGTCGAAATCCAACGAGCTGTAAACCCACATGGCCCCGAGAGTGTTTTGCAAACGGCCATTGGAATTTTTCGAGAAAGCATAATTCAGATTGGCGGTGTGGTGTAAATTCGAATTTTTCAGAGTACCGTCGTTTGTATCAAAACCGACAAATTCCCGCTTGAATTTGCCGCGTTTCACACTGTAAGAACCGTACAGCCGGTCAAAGTTTTTGTACAGATGCAAGCCCCAGTTGCCGGAGCGGTAGGTTCCCAGACGTTGTTGAAAACGAATATTATAATCTTGCTGTACTTTCGGAACCACATTTATCACACCCGAAAAGGCTTCCGGGCCGTAAAGAACGGTGTTGCTGCCTTTGATGATTTCAAAGCGTTCGATATCTTCCAGGTCGATGAGCGAAAGGTCGAAGACGTTATCGAAGTTGTTATTTAATTTGACGCCGTTGTAGAGCACGACCACTTCTTCGGGGTTGCCGCCGCGAATGGCGATGGTTTTTTTTCCGCTCAAATCTTCATCGATTTGTACGCTTTGCTCGGTGCGCAAAAGGTCGCCGGCGTCCACGTAGCCGCGAATTTCAAAATTACGGGCGTCGATCACCGAGGTGGTTTGAGGAAGATCGTCCTCAATTTTGAGACGCTCGCTGCTTTTCCCTTCGATTTGCACTCCTTGCAGTGGGATCACCCGCGGTTGCAAATAAATGAAGTTCACGGCTTTTAAGGAATCTAAGCGTACTTCACGTGTTTCATAAGCGATGTGCTTGAAGACGATTTTCAGCTCAGCACGGACAGCCGGTACCCGTAAGTTGAAGCGTCCGCCCACATCGCTGCTGCTGCCGATGGCGGTGTCTTTGATATAAATGTTTACGCCGCGAATTTCCCGGTGCGTGTTTTGATCACGAATCATTCCCGAAATGGTGTTTTGCTGCGATAAAAGAAGAGAGGAGGGGTACAGTAACATGGAGAAAAGCAAAAACCATTTAGGGCTTTTCAAATGAAAGGACTTGGAGGACATCGTGGTTTTACCTGTTTTGTAAATAAAGGACTGGCTTATTATTGTAAACAAATATGCGAGAAATGTCAAGCTGTTTTTGTTTTACAAAAAATAGTATTATGAATGTAGAACCTGTAAAACGGGAAATGAAAAGCAATAGTCTAAATATTATTTCGACTG
>JBHHXN010000001.1:0-145441 GCA_046757025.1 bacterium | reverse complement strand
CAAGAGGTTATGAAATCGCACATTTCTCGAGTTTTCGTTCAGACACTAACTATAAAGAAATAATAATCCTGTTATATCTTGTTCTATCCTGTAATCCAAACAAACATAGACTAATTATTCTATATCACGTGTGATTGGTTATAAATTTACTCACGTTTCGCACTGAGATAATTTCAACCAGATCAAATAAGTTCAAGCTGATAAATTCGTATTTAATCAATTAATATTACCTGCTTTATTTATAAACTTTCGCCACAAAGGCACTAAGTCACTAAGAATAAATAACCTACGACAAGCATGAAACTAAAACTGAGTTTTCTGAGGTAATCTATTGAATTCTCTTTTACTCAATATTTACAATACTTTGTGACTTCGTGGCTATGAATTATTCAGGATTAAAGATATTTCCTTACTATTCCAAAAAGCGCTTGATTGAATCGTTATTTTTATTTACGCATTTTAACATCATTATTTAACGCAGAGGCGCAGAGGACGCAGAGAAAAATCTCTCTCTGTGCGAAACGCTCTGCGCTCTCAGCGGCCTCTGCGTTAAAATCAAAGTTTCTATTTCAAAATCTTCTTGCTTGTAGCAAAACGTCTTTTTACCAGTAAATTAAAAAGTCGATTTAGAAATGACTTATTAAATTAATGGCTTCATTTTACTAATTTGGAATTTCTCTAAAGATGGTTATTATAAGGAATTATGTGAATGCCGGTTAGGAAAATACACTACAAAACAATTGATTAAACAACTGCGAAACTTGAATTAATTTACTGCTTGGTTGCGATAGACTATTTTCTAAGCGGGCAGATATCGGACACCGGCATAAATTCGTTGACCTTTTGGTGGTACGCAAATAAAGGTAAAAGAAATGTCAGCAATGGATTTATTAAGCGAAATGTCGAGCTCCTGTATAATAATACAATTAAATCTGAGATTTTGAAGAAAAAAAAACTGCTCAGGGAGAATAATAGTTGTAGTTTTGTTTCGAACGCCGGTAATGATTTAAGCGCCAGTAGCGAAATTTATTGTTTGAATTGATATCCGTATTCCAATAAATTCGGATCTCGCTTTTTTCGTTATTGATGACGATGATTTCTTCTCGATAATCGCCCGCTACATCGGCCACATAAATGCGCGCGGCTTTTTCTTTCCAGATTTTCAGGAAATCTCCATGCATGGCATCGATAATGGCGATGTCGCCCTCTTTGTGACGCTCTTTGGCGGCAAGATAATTTTTTTCGGCGCCGGTCCAATCAATTTTGTTGATCATTTCAATGCCTTCGATGGTCCAATTAGCCGGTTTTTTTTCATTCATGATCCACTCGGCAATGACGTTGCCATCGGCATCGAGCACCCAGGGTTGCTGGTCAAATGGGAATCGGCTGCGGCACCAAATTTCCAGCCCAAACCGCGTCGGGTCAAAATCACCGATGGCGGCATTTTGCGGCTCGTTCCCGTTGCGTGAAGCGTACGCGAACACCTGCTCGCTGTTGAATATCGCCACCCGGTCGTCTTTTTGTTTGGCCTCTTCCAGTAAAATCGCTTCCAGGCCCGGGACATCCGGTTTGATATCTTCAAAATACACCGCATCCAGATGGCCGGGGTTGACGATCAAATGGTAGTCCCAGGAATTCATCCTCGAACCATCGTGGTCGATAATCACGGCGCCTGCGACCTCGTCCAGACCGTCGCCGTCCAAATCTGCGGCTCGGAAGCCACCGTGGCGCACCCCGTCGTATTCACGAGTGGACCACAGAACGTCGCCGGCGTCCAATGCAAGCGCAATCAGCCAGGGAAACTTATTTCGGATGTTGTTGAGATCCGGCACCACATCAGCTTGCAAAATCACATCCCGATCGCCCCGTCCACGTAAATTGACGATTTGAAATTGTCCCCAAAAATCGGCGCCGATTTCCGTGGGCGGCAGCGCCAAGGCTTTTTCGATGAGGCCGGTTTCGCCGTCTCGAATAACAAGCTGGTCTTGGGTGGTTAAATGGAGAAGCTCGGTACGGTTATCCGCGTCCACATCTGCCGCCGCGATGCCGGGGCCATACAATCCGGGCAAACCGTAAAATCCTTTATTAATGCGCAAGTCCACTTCCTGCACCCAGAGAACGGAACCGTCATGGGCATAGACTCCGATGGTAGCGCGGGTGGTTTGACTTTCCTGGGGATCGTCTTTGGTGGATACTGCGTAGTCCAGCAGTCCGTCGTTATCAAAATCCGCCACGATGATCCCGCCGCGTTCGGAAAGCGTAGGCTGTTGAATCGGAATCACAAACGGATTGGCTGGGTACTGCGGCCATTTGCCATCATCCACTGCCAGCGACAAATCATAGGCGCCAGCGCGCGTGTAGCGGTGAATGACATCCGCACTTGCCGAAGTCTCACCGTCCCCAAAAGCCCAGTGAAAAGACAAGGAATCGCCGTCCGCATCAAAACTGCCAGAGCCGATCAATTTCACGACTTCCCCCGCATTCACCGTGATTTGATTGTTGCTGATGCTTTTACCTACAACCTGAACCACGGAGAGCGGTGGATTATTGATGAAATTGCCACCGCTGCCAGGAGTTAAAAACGTGTAATCTTCGCTGATGGATTCCAACCCCTCTTCACTTTGTGAAATCACCCGGAAATGATAAAGCGTCGATTCAAACAAACCTGAGTAGCTCATCTGGTGATTAGAAACAAATTGCGCATCAAATACTGAGGCCACACCGTAGTTTAAATCAACCCCGATTTCAAGGTGTGAATTCGATCGGACATCTGTTTCCCAACTCACAACCACGCTATTGGTGGTGCGATCTCGCACTTGAATATTGGTAATCATTGGCGGAGCCAATCCTGTAAAGGGGGTGGTTCTAAAAATGCGATCCGAGCTGTAAACCACGGTGCTGTCGTTGCTGGCGGATTTCACGCGGAAATGGTAAAGCGTGCCGGAGAGCAATCCGGTTAATTTTATGGAGTGATTCAACACCAAGTTTGAATCGAGTGCGCTCAGTTGACCGTAATTTTCATTTAGACCGTATTCCACCTGCGAATCACTCAATTCATCGGTATCCCAGGTGATCACCGCGGTGCTATCGGTCACGTTAACGATCTGAATGTTCGAAAGCTCAAATTCAAAATAAACCGCGTATTCATTGGCCGGCAGCATGGACAAAGTAATAAAGCCTACTGCCATCAATATTATTTTTCTTAAAAGAATTGTTAACTCCTGTTTAATCATCTAATCTCGGTTGAAATTCCAACGCACCGTTTCCTCGTTACAAGAAAACGGACATCCAATCAAAATAAATGTATTTCCAATAAATTCAAAGTTAATCTGAATATATTAATCTTTTTTTTTATTTACAATTGATTGCGAGTAAGCAAAGGAATGCAAAATACGGCATTGTGGAAGGATTGAATTACAACTCGTTCATCGGTTTAATGCACATTTTACAAAATCTCAGAAAAAGAGATATTAAAGATTTATCATCCCGTTTAATTTAACCCTTGATCAAAATTCTGAGCTGCCATCCGTTAGGCTCGCAGCCCAGCTAAAGATATTTGGCAATTAGAAGACTATTTTTATAACGCGCATTGTTTTCCGTTGACAACCTGCCATTTATTTTTGCAGCGTAATTTTACGCAGCATTTTTTGATTTTGCCACTGCAAGCGTACAAAATACACGCCTGAGCTCACTTCTACCCCATTTGCATCGGTGCCATTCCAGCGAACTTTTTTAAACCCTGGGGTTTGCACTTCATCCACAAGCGTACGCACCACCCGTCCTCTTATGTTAAAGATAACCAGTCGAACATGACTTTCTGCAGGCAGGCCGTATTCGATGTTGGTTTCAATGTTGAACGGATTTGGATAGTTGGGAGATAAAATCAATGTTTCAGGTAAATTTATCTGCTCGTTGGCTGCCAGCATTTCCGTGGCCTCCCATTGCGGCTTTTCCTCAGTAAAACTCGCGATGGCCGATCCCGTGTTGATGACCAGCTCGGGAATGGCCACCCCTTCCTTTGAGCTGTACTTTGCCACATCATTTCTCGCATTTTTAATGGCAAAACTGTAGATACCGTCGCCATTGATGGCCGCCGTCACATCAAATTCCACCGTTTCACCCAGATTGATCGCTGCCTGAGTACTTAGCGGAGAGCCGCTCACGAGGGGTGCATTGGTATAAACCAGAGCCTCCTCAGTCCAGGGAGTATTGCTGTCTTTGAAATTATTGGAAACGGAGTAAATCCCGCCACCATCGACGCTGGCATCGATGACGTGCAATTTAATTTTTGCGCTCAAAACCGAGCTGCCAATTCCTTGCACATCGAACTTTAAGTAGGCAATGATAAAATCGCTATGCGGTTGCCGAACCCGCAGCTCGAGATAGTGGCCGTAATTATTCGATTGTCGATTGGAGCGTACGAAGGAGTCGTGGATGGGATTGAACGTCAGTGAGCTCGGCGGAGCGGTCACGGTAAAGTCCAGGGAGCTGGTGGCACTGCCAGCTGCATTCGTGAGGCTGATTTTACCGGTGGTCGCACCACTCGGAACCACTGCTCTCAATTGTGTTTCTGAATCCACGTTCCAGTTGGAGGCCGCCACTCCGTTGAAAGCCACTTCCGTCACACCGTCGAAATTCGTACCCGTGACAGTGACGCTCGTACCGACGGCGCCTTCTTGTGGCGTGAAAGCTGTAATGGTGGGCGGCAACACCACGAGAAAGTCGGTACTGCTGGTACCGGTACCGTCGCTATTGGATACGCGAATTTTACCGGTCGTGGCGCCCGCTGGGACATTGGCTAAAATCTGACTGCTGGAAACGACGGTAAAAACTGTGGCCGGCACATTGTTAAACGAGACGTTTGAGCCAGCCGTAAAATTTGTGCCCGAGATGGTGACCTCGGTTCCGCTGACCCCGGACGCCGGTGCAAAAGCCGTAATCGTGGGCGCGTTGCCGGAACCGCCGCCGGTTTCTAAAATTAATTGCGAAGCATTCACCCCTTCTTTTGAGCTGTATTTTGCCACATCAGAGGATTTGTTTTTTATGGCGAACGTATAAATTCCGTCGCCAGTTATGGCGCTGGTGACGTCAAATTCCACAAATTCATTTAGATTCACTCCATTCAACGAGCTGAGTACCGTGGCATTAATTTCAGGCGCGTTGTTGGTGTTCAATCCGTCTTCAATCCAGGGTGTGCTGGTGTTCAAATAATTATTCGATGCCAGATGAATGGAACCGCCCTCCACACTGGCATCGATGACAAACAATCGCAGCTTCGCACTCACAAGCGGTCCCGCTACACCGGCTATATTAAATTTTAAATAGGCGATGACATCCGCTGAAGAGGTTTTCCGAACACGCAGTTCGAGGTTGTCTCCATAATTTTTCGTGGGACGGCTGGAGCGGATAAACGCGTCATGAATTGGGGTAAATGTCAGGTTGCCGGTGGCACCGGTTATCGTAAAATCGTTCAAACTTGCGCCGCTGCCCGCGCTGCTGGTAACGGTGATTTTGCCGGTCGTGGCTCCTACAGGCACAATTGCACGCAGTAAATTAGCCGAAACGACCGATATGGAAGCCGCCGCTTGTCCGTTAAACTCGACGCCGGTTACCCCTGTGAAATGGTTCCCCTGAATGTCCACTTGCGTTCCGGGCGGCCCGGCTATCGGGGAAAACGAGGTAATTTCAGGGGGCAAAATGACCGTAAAATGGTCCACCGACTGAGCGGTGCCGTTGCTGGTGGTCACGGATATTTTACCTGTAGTGGCAGAAGCTGGCACCGTGGCGTGAATTTCAGAATTCGAAACCACGGAAAATACCGCCGTCGATATCCCATTAAATGCGACATTGGTTGTGCCGTTAAAATTGCTGCCGCTGATAGTTACGTTCGTCCCGATCACACCTGCCACTGGTGTGAAGGAGGAAATCGTCGGCGAATTGGGAGAACCGCCATTTGCCGCGATCACCAACTCAGGCGAAACCACGCCTTCTTTGGAGCTGTATTTTGCGGCATCGGATGAATTATTTTTTATTGCAAAACTGTAGATTCCATTGCCCCTGACGACCGAAACCAAATCAATTTCCACGGTTTGATTTAAACTTACTGCTCCAATTGAGGTTAGCGGGGTACCGGTGATGGTGGGCGCATTTTTTGCGATCAGCCCTTCTTCGGTCCAGGAAGTGGTGGTATTCAAATATTCATTTGATACTAAGTAAAAAGAACCGCCATCGTCGCTAGGATCGATCACGTGCAATTTCAGCTTCGCACTTTGCGGCGGTGAGCTTAATCCGGTCACATTGAATTTCAAATACGTGTTGTGATCCGCGTTGGTGTGCCGGACTCGCAGCTCCACGGAATTTCCATAATTCCTCGTGTCGCGATTTGAGCGAATAAAAGCATCCTCGATGGGAAACAACGTAAAAGTCGAAGGCCCATTCAGAACGGTGAAATCGCCGAGACTGGTGACCGAGCCGGCAGAGTTGCTGACGGTTATCGGACCGGTGGTCGCCCCATTCGGCACCGTAGCACGAAGCTGGCTATTCGAGTCAAGTGTAAAATTCGTGACGGGCGTGCCATTAAATCCTACCTGGTTTACTCCATTCAAGTTGGTTCCGGTTACCGTCACTTCCGAGCCAACCACCCCTGCCGTTGGACTAAAGGAAGCGATGATTGGTGGGACAATAACTTGAAAATCGGACGTGCTGCTGCCGGTGCCATCCAAATTTGTTATGGAAATTTTGCCGGTAGTGGCGCCTACGGGCACCGTGGCCCGGATTTCTGTATTCGACACCATCGTAAATCCTGGTGCAGTCACACCGTTGAAGGCTACATCGAATGTGCTGGTAAAGTTAAATCCACTGATGGTGACAGAAGTCCCAACTGCGCCGCTGTTGGGCGTAAAAGACGTGATTTGAGGAACAAAAGTCACGGTAAAATCAGCGTTGCTGGAGCCAGTACCCGCATTATTTGCTACCCTAATTTTTCCGGTGGTAGCGCCGCTGGGAACCACCGCGCGCAGTTCATTATTTGAAATGATGGTAAAAGAAGTCGCCAGAGTGCCATTAAACGATACCTGCGCTGCACCGTTAAAGTGATTGCCCGTGACCGTTACGGTGGTACCTACTGGACCATTTGTGGGTGTGAAAGAAGTGATAAGCGGCGGCAGCAGCACTGTGAAAGTCTGCGTGCTGGTGTCGCTGCCATCGGCATTGGTCACTGTGATAGGACCGGTCGTTGCCCCTACAGGCACTTCCGCGATGATTTGTGTGTCCGAGAAAATAGTAAACACCGCGGCCGGTGTTCCGTTAAACGTAACCGCATTTACGCC
The DNA here is from genome assembly GCA_046757025.1 of bacterium. Classification (GTDB taxonomy): domain Bacteria; phylum Zhuqueibacterota; class Zhuqueibacteria; order Oceanimicrobiales; family Oceanimicrobiaceae; genus JBHHXN01. The sequence goes on along the minus strand of JBHHXN010000001.1, from coordinate 138,113 downwards.
GGTAAAACGATTGCCTGTGATGGTTACGCCGCTACCGATCACTCCGCTTGTGGGGTTGATGGCGGTAATGACTGGCACGGGCGCGGAGTTATCCTGGCTTTCCACAACCAACTGAGGGGCGACGGGGCCTTCTTTAGAACTGTAGATTACGATATCGGATGAGCTGTTTTTTAGAGCAAAACTGTAAATCCCATTACCATTCACCACCGAGGTCACATCCACTTCCACGGTTTGATTGAGATTAGCTCCGCCAATAGATGCAAGCGACTGCCCGGAAATAGTCGGGGCATTTACCCACACCAGACCGTCTTCGGTCCAGGGGGTAGTGGTATTCAGATAATTATTCGAAACCGTATAAACCGTCCCCCCGTCTCTGCTAGCATCCGTCACAAAAAGTCGCAATTTGGCACTTTGAACCGCGCCGGTCAAACCTGTCACATTGAATTTTAGATATGAATGTCGATCAACCGAGGAAGTTTTTCTGACTCGCAATGACGGTGAAGGCCCGTTATTTTCATTAGGTCTTGAGGAGCGCACATAAGAATCGTCGCTTGAAATGAAGGTCGAAGTGATCACCCCGCCGCCGGTTGGAACGGTAAAATCAGCGGCGCTGGTACGGCCGCCGGCTGCGTTGGTCACGCGAATTTTACCGGTGGTGGCACCTGCGGGAACTTTCGCGCGAATTTGACTATCTGAATCCACAAACACTTCTACAGCCGCTTGACCATTAAACGCCACCTCCGAAGTCCCGATAAAATTGCTGCCAAGAATCGTCACTTCCGTGCCTACGGGACCGCTCACGGGATTGAATGAGTTAATAACCGGCAACTGCGGCGCAGTGCCAGACATGTCGATAGTAATCGTCTGATTCGCCGCTATGTTTGTTCGGGTAGTGGTAGTCCCATTCAAAAACTTGACCACCACATCCACAGATGGACGGCTTCCAAGTCCAAAATGCAGCACTTGATCGTTCTCTCCCAGATAACCGTTGCTGCTGCGAGATTCGCGGAAACCCGCGGGTACGCCCGCGGTTTGTCCCGGAGAGTAAATATACACTTTAGCTCCAAAAGCACCAGCCTGACCAAACGGCGAAATCAGTTTGACTTTTAACCAGTTACCGCCGTTGTAATTATTTCTCACCAGCCAATTTCGCGAGCGTTTGCAACCGAAAGCAAAATCCAGATCGCCGTCATTATCGATGTCTGCAAAACTGATCGAACGCGGATCGTTGATACCCGTGACCGGCACACTTGGGCCGACGGTGAAATTGCCTGTCCCGTCGTTCAGGTAACATTTGGTGTCGCCTGCAAAAAGCAGATCCAGATCGCCGTCGTTGTCCAGATCGGCGAATCCGCCCATGTAACCATCGCCATTTGCAAAACTGCTCACAAATGCAAAGGTGCCGTTGCCGTTGTTTCGATATAACGTTCCGTTGGGTGCGCTCACTAAAAACATGTCCAAATCGCCGTCATAGTCGATGTCCCCCATGGTGATGCCATCGCCTGCGCGATGAAAAATGCCGATGGACGCCGGCGCCACAATCGTAAAGTTACCGTTGCCATCGTTTCGTAAAATGTTGACATCGCCGGTGCGATTTGCAGCAAGGATGTCGATATCGCCGTCGCCATCAAAGTCGGTATCGGTGGCGCCTTGTCCGGCACGCGCTGTGTAGAGATCGCCCGAATTGACAGCGGTGAATTGCAAATTGCCGTCGTTGCGGTAAAGCTCGTTGCGTTCATCCGGCGGATCGTCGGTACCCTGGTAATTGGTGATAGCCAGCAAGTCCAAATCGCCGTCGGTATCCATATCGAAAGCGACCACACCGCGTGTGGGCCATTCCCGCTGAGGAATGCCGCTGGCGGCCGTAACATCGACAAAAAAACCACTGCCGTTGTTTCGATAGATATTGTTTATGCCAGAAGTGGCGCTGGAACCGAAAGTGGTCCCATTGTACAAATCGAAATCGCCGTCGTTGTCCAAATCGGCGAAGGTAGCGCCGTGCGAGCCGCCATCCCGATCCGAAACGCCGCGTAGATTCGCTTCGTTTGAAAACACATTGCCGCCGTTGTTTATGAAAAAAAGATCTTCTTTTTCACCCGTAAACAACATGGTAATATATAAATCGGGTCGGTTATCGCTATTCACGTCGGAAAAAATAGCCGAATGCCCGCCGGTGTTAGATCCTTCTGGTCCGCCGGTTCCCGCTGCTTGAGTGATATCGGTAAACGTGAGTGTGGGCACGGTGGCGGAAGAAATTGAAAAGGTCGAGTTAGATAAATCTTTTAGAGAGTTGTTATCGACGTTGGTAATGCGAATTCGTGCCTGATTTGTCACTACGCTGGGCACGCTCCACAGATAAGCACCATCGTTATTGGTACTGTTTGTGATGGTTGACCAGCTTCCGCCATCGTTGATAGTATATTCAATTTTTACGTTGTCAATATTTCCGGTAGAATCCCATTCAATTCTGAAATCGCTTCCCGACAACAAATTCTCACCGCCGTTAGGTTGTGTGACGGCGATGGTTTTCGGAGTTGGCGCAGGCGCCGAACCTTTAACCTCAAACCAGGCCAGATCGCGTGCGCCACGGATGGCCGCAGCAATATCGCCATCGCCATCTTTATCTAAATCGGCGATGTAAACACTGCGCGGCATGCTCACGTTTGCGACCACCACACCCTGACCAAAATTGCCATTGCCGTTGTTTAACCAAACTTTGAGATTGTTTGCAGCAAAGCCGGCGCCGGCAATGTCCAAATCGCCATCGCCATCGACGTCACCTGCGACGATGGACCAGCACTCGCCGTAGCCCTGTTCGATGACTTGCCGGGAGAAGCTGCCGCTGCCGCTGTTTTTAAACAACACCACGTCGCCATTGTCGCGTTGGGTACGCAAAACATCTTTGTCGCCATCCCCATCCACATCCGCGGCAAAAACGCTCCAGCCGCCAATGGAATGGATGGTTTTTTTCGTAAAATTACCCTGTCCGTCGTTGCGATACCAAATCGTCCCGCCGACTCCGGAGGCAATGCCATCTATGTCGCCATCTTTATCGAGATCTGCGGCATAAACCGAGTGGGCATTTCTCAAGTTGCCGTCCATGACTTTTCGGGTAAATCGCCCGCTGCCATCGTTTTTGAACCACAGTATAAGATCTTCAGACCAGACCGCCCCCAAAATATCCAAGTCCCCATCGCCATCTAAATCGGCTGCATGAACAGATTCCGCCCCAGTAGCTGACCCAAGTAAGATTTTAGAAAAATTAAAGCCCCCGTTGTTTTTCCAAAAACCAAATTCATCCACGCCGCTGGAAGCCCCCATCACATCCACATCGCCGTCTTTGTCTGCATCCGCCGCGAACACCGCCCAGGCGCCGCGAAATGAGCCAACCACCCGTTTTGAAAATGCGCCGGAGCTGTTTCTCCACCAATCCAATCCACTGTGTGAAGCCGTTACCAGATCCAAATCTCCATCTTTATCCATATCCACCGCGTACACCCAATAGGCCCCACGTAAATCGTTATCGATGTTGTGCCTGATAAATTGCGGCTGGGAAAATACACTGGTGTGCAAAATACAGATGAAGAAAATCAGGAAAAAGCAATAACCATAAAATCGTTTCAACATTCACTACCTCGCATTAATCAAAGATAAAAGTCGTCCTTCGGGCACACGATACTTAATTATTGCTAATCGTCCTAAAAAGCCAGACAGATATCGGTTCCCCCTGAATTAATCATGCTGGAATAAAATAGTTTAAGAAGGTCGAAAACTTTGGGTACCACATCAATCTGTATAAATCTTCAGACTGAGCCATTTTACTATCCAAATTTTGCTCCCTGATTCAGCAGATTTCTCATTTAACTTTTCGACCGATAAATAAAATTGCGATAAACCAAAGAAATAGTTGGGTTAAATTACTCGCCGTTTGCTTGAATAGAGATGTTCAATAATTAGGTTTTGGCAACACAGACACACAATATATAGACATATCCTCCACGACACATGCAATTTATCTTATTAATTTTTTGAATTTTGAATTATTGAACAGTCTCAAATATATAAAAACGAAATCCTCTGATATAAACGTATACAAAAAACTGTTATGAATTATTAATATATACCGACAAATTGAAGATAATGCAGGCACAAATTGGCAATAATTTTTGTGAAAATTAAGATTTTTTATTCTTTTTCAAAGAATAGATTTTTAATCCACGAATGCTGTGATTTGTAACCTCTTCAAATTGTCTAAAAAAATCAACATGATAGTCTGCCCCCCCCCAAACCAGGAAATAATCAATTTCATATTTTGAAAGTTCTACCTCAAGCTCTCTATCGGATATGTTTTCGCGAACCCGTCCAAAATATTTTGCACGGAGGTGGTAGGCAAGATAAAGCGAGGAGTGGTGTTTATTGGCCGCCAGATTGCCATGAACTTGAAATTCATTTTTCAATTTTTGGCTCAACAAATAAACCTGTTTTTTGGTGTCGATATTTCTTATCAGATATTTAGAAGCCGGATACATGAACGTACCCATAATGAAAACAATTAGTATATATTTTTGATACTGTTTTAACTGCCATCTTTTAAATAACAAGTTCAATAAATAGCCAGCCATTAACAGCAGCAAAATGCAATTTATCCACAAATAACGCGCTTCTACCACCATTAAAACATAGCCTGCACAATAAACTATCATGCTGATCAACGCAAACCAGATGGCGTCTTTGTTAAACTTTTGTCCCAAAGGAATGATTGCCACAACAACCCAAAAGAGGAGAATGAATGTTGAAATCCGCGAAAAAGAGTTAAATATTGCCAAAGTCTTTTTCACATTTTTCAAAAGCAATTGTACCTGATGCTTGAATTCGTGCCTGGATGCAAAAGGAGACCAGACCGGTATTTCATGGTAAGTTGGATCTTCCCAGCCACTGGTGGCCGTTTCATTGGAAGGTGGAAACAATCCCTCATAATAAAACGGTCCCCCTTTTGATTTGGATTCCGGACCTGCGGCTAAATAATTGAAACGTCCAGCCGTGCTGATGGTGAAGTGATGGTATTTGACGCTTATAATAGCAATCCAGACTCCGCTGATGACAAAACAAGTAAACAAACCCATCAGCAAATGGCGAAGAATATTTTTTCTCAAGGTGATTTGTTTCGCTTTGATGAAGTAAATCAAACAACAGAGAGTAAAATGCGCCAAGAAAAATGGCAAAGCAAAGGCTTTACTGAAATAAGCCAAACTACCGAACACCCCACAAAGCAGACCGTTGGTTTTCGAACTGGCAAATTTTTTATCAAGAATCTGATCGAAATACAGTATTAGAAAAAAGATGACGAAAAAATCAGCAGGAGAGTCAGAAAATGCGAATGAAAGTATGACAGGTATTAAGGCTATTAAGATCAAATAGTGGATATCTGCGGAGAATTCGAAATTTTTTAGCAGGCGGTGTACGCTCACCAAAATCAGCCAGCCAAAAATGACCGTCAAAATAACACTGGCTAATAGCGGTTCCATACCAAAAACAATCCATGGCATGAGCAGCCAGGAATAGAGCGGCGCCCAGATACCGTTCACCGCATGGTAAAAATCTCCGCTTAGATATTTTTGCGCGATGCTGATGTAGGAGGTGCTGTCCGGCGAGATTTGATAACGGTAAAATGGCACCAACAACCCGCCGCTGATCAAATAAAGGATGGAGATAAATACAAATTTGGAATGGCGAACTTTAAATAATCTATTCAATTGAAATGGTTGAATCATTCTTTTCTGATTAAAAGGTACCCTGATTTAAAAAACAGACTTTCCTAACCGGCTTTAAAAAAGTGAAAAATTTGTAGCCACATAAATTAAGCTCAAAACACACGCACCGATCACATAACTTCGCCGGTCTTTAAGCGTAAAAACCACAGGATCGTCCGTAATCACTCCACGATGTGCCAGAATCCAAATGCGCGTAATCCAATATAAATAAAACGGCCCAATCAGCCACAATGCTTTCGGGCTTTTATATAAATCGAGCACTTCGTTGCTGTTTATATAAAATGCCAGAACCAGCATGGCAAGGTAACCGCTGGTGGGACCGACACTTCTCAACAATTCTTGATCCTGCAGCAAATAGCCCCGGCCTTCATTGGGTGCATCATTAAAATTTTGAAGAATGGCTAATTCAGCACAGCGTTTCAAAAAAGCCAGGCTGATAAATAAAAACATTGAAAAAGCCAAAAGCCAGGTGGAAATTTCGATGTGGACAGCCATTCCGCCTGCAATGACACGAAAGGTGTAGAGACCGGCCAAAACCAGGACATCCATGATCACCATTTTTTTCAAATAAAAAGAATAAGCCGTGGTGATGAATAAATATCCGACCAAAACTCCCACAAACGACCGCGGTAAAAACCACAACGCCAAGGAAAAACCGCAGACAATGAACAGCGGCGCTAACCAGAACCCGGTTCTGATTTGTAGATCGCCCGCAGCGAACGGCCGTTTGCATTTCACAGGATGTTTGCGGTCGGATTCGAGATCCAGTAAATCATTTAGAATATAAACGGCTGATGCACAAAAACTAAACGACAACATGGCCACAAGACTCTGGATGAGCAGATTCAAATCGGCCATTTTATGTGCCAAAAAAAGGGGAAGCAGCAACAGTAGATTTTTCACCCATTGATGCACACGCACTGCCTTGACGAGGGTGATCCAAAACGGTTTTCGATCTTGAAAAATTTTCTGCTTAGCGGAAATGCGTTTGACTTTTTGGAGCAGCTTTCGGGAAGGATTCACAACCAACGCCTGATCGGCACCCTGCCACAACGGCAAATCCACCAGAGCATCTCCAATGTAATCAAATTCATCATGCCCAAAATAATTTTTTATGGCCTTAAGTTTATCCTTACCTGACAAATTGCTCTTGCCATCGCTGGCCAACACCCCAGAAAACAGATCGATTTTTTTAACTAAATCCTCCACCAGCAATTCATCCGAAGCAGTAGTCAGAACAATGTTTCGACCGCTTTTTTGCTGTTGAATCAAATAATCCAAGACCTGCTTTCGAAGCGGTAGATTCCGGCAGTCCAGTTGAACGCGCCGAGCAATTTGACGTTTAAAATAGGCTTTGCCTTTGAATATCCAGAACGGGATTTTGAGGGTTTGCCAAGGTTGAGTTTTTAGCAATTTCAGAACCGCTTCCCAAAGTACATCAGTCGCCAAAAGCGAGCCATCGAGATCCACACACAGTGGTTTCATTTCGATAAAAGTCAGTTCGGGCATTTATCCGCGTTCAATTCGCTACGGCATAATGGATTCAACATGAAGTTGTAGTGAGTGTACCTGTTTCAGCACGGTTATTTTATAATTTCACCGTGTAAGGTGTACACCCACTTTTGCAGATGTTTAAATTATTGAGGCACCGGAGGCCGGGATCGTTCGGCCTCCGGTGTGCCTTTCTTCAAAATTTTAATCAGATTAATCGAGAGACTATTTGATCAAAAGCATTTTCTTCGTTTGATGGAATTCCCCAGCCATGATCTGGTAATAGTAGATTCCGCTGCTCACGCGATGACCTGCTTTATTTTTTGCATTCCAGGTAATCACGTGATAGCCGGCGTCTTTTAGTTCGTCGATAAGGGTCGTGACCTCTCTTCCCAGCACGTCAAATATCTTGATTTGAACGCGGCTGGCTGCCGGCAATTGAAAGCGAATCTTCGTTTCCGGATTAAACGGATTTGGAAAATTCTGACTGAGCTCAAAAGTCTCAGGGGCCGAGACGTCCAGTGCAATTGGACCGTGTTTGGTTTTATTGCCGTCGATATCAAGGTCTTCCAGGATGTAGTAGTAACGAACTCCCACTTGGACATTTTTGTCGAAAAAATGATAATCGCCTTTTGCCCGGCTCTTGATGATTTCTTTGTTCAGAACCTCAAACCTGCCGTTTTTGCTTCGACTGCGCAAAATATTAAAACCCAAATTATCGATTTCACGACTGGTGGTCCAGGAAATTTTCGCTCCTTCAAATCCCGCAAATTGCGCGGCAAAACTCGACAGCTCCACAGATGTGATAATGTCGATATTCCAGCTGTGTGTTGCCCGATCCTGACCGTCGGTTACTTCCACCTTCACCAGATAGCTGGCAGGTGAGAATTCGTTGGAATCAAACAGGAATTGCGGAGAGGTGGAAACCAGCGTTCCGTTGGTGCTGCCACCCGTGAAAAGCCGCCATTCATATTGGAGGGGATCCGTGTCTTCAACGGTAACGGAAAATAAAATGGAAGCCCCTACCACATAAAACGTGTCCGGCACCGCTGGTTTGTATTCCGTGATGACCGGTGGCAGGTTGCTGTTGGTTACGGTAATGGCGATGGTCTCAGCGTCCATGCCGCCTTTGCCATCCCTTGCGATGAAAGTGACCTGATATTCACCGGCTTGCTGCAAAGTGGGTGTCCACTGAAAGGTCGCGCTGCCGGCGTTAAAAGAAGCGCCGGCTGGTTTAGCTTCAATATCATAATTGATGTGATCGCCGTCGTCGTCGTTGGCTTTCACGGTAAACTGCAGAGAGTTGCCTTCCATAACGGTTTTATTACCAATCGTTTCAAATACCGGATAATTGTTCGTTACCCCTGTCGCTGTAAAAATGACAGGGTTCCCGGTTAGCTTGGAATTGATGGCCCAGGCTTCGTTGAATCCCGCTTGAGCTCCCAGTATCAACGTGTTTTCGGCATAACCAGTTGCATCGCTAAAAGTGGAAAGCTGAGCGAAATCACCGCCGCCCTGCGTGGCCAACCACTGCACCGCCGCACCTGAGACCGGGTTGCCATAGACATCGGTAATTTTCACCTGGAATGGATAAACCAATTCCCGCCCGACGGTGCCCAACTGCTTATTGCCGCTTTGCCCGCTGACGGTATCGATGACAGCGGCTGCTCCGGCCAGGGCGGTAATATGAAAATTCTTAAAGAAATTTGGTAAATTGTCGGAAGTGGCTTTTACCAAAATCTCACCCATCTCTGTCGGCAATCGCAACTGGGTGGCTGCTAAACCGGCGTCATCGGTTTGAGTGTTGGCGGGTCCTTCAATGGTTGCGCCGCCTTCCAGCACCTGGAAGCCCGCATGAGCTCCTTGAACCGGATTGCCGTGCACATCGGTGATTCTGACCGAAATGGCATACAGCGTATTCACCACCCCGCTGCCACCGTCGCCGCTGAAGATATCCAGTCTGGAAGCCAGACCGACCTGGCTTTCGAATGAAAATGGCTGTGTTTGTCCCGGCAGCGCCGAACTACTAACTTGCACGATATTGGTTCCAACTATGGGACCCAGAGTGAACTGGACACTGGCGACGCCTTGATAATCCGTGGTCACTGTGATGGAGGTTTGTCCGTCAAAAGAACCGCCGCCCAATTGCGCTTCAAAAGTAACCGGCACATTCCAGACGGGTTTTTGATTGGCATCGCTGATCAGAATGGCTAACGGTTCCGGCAAAACGCGACCGGCGGTTCCGCCAGGTTGATTGGCGCCACCGTAAATAGTCAAATTCGCCGGAGTCGCCGCTTCACCTGTTGCGGTAAAATCCACCGGACTGCCGATGAGTCCCTCGACTCTTGCTTCTGCCCGGTTGATGCCAGGGGTGGCGCCAAGAATCCAGAAGGCACGCGCTCGACCTTGCGAATCAGTAGAGGTCACCATGGCTAATTGCCCGGTGGCGCCTTTTGGTGCAGCATCGCCGCCGTTCATGATGTAGCCGCCACCGCCGTTGGCTGGTACTACAAACTCCACGTCCACACCGGGCACTGGGTTGTTATTTTCATCTTTTACGATGACTTCAATGGGATTGTCCAGAGCCGTGCCCACATTGGCGGTTTGATTGTTGCCACCTCCCGGCTCGATTCTATCCGCCTGAATAGCGGAAAATTGCACATTCACTGAGCTGTTCAAAGTAATGCCGTCTGAAATGTCGCGTGCATTGACATTTTTAACTTCGGCTTTTCGCGAAGCGATGGTGCCCGTCACCTGACCGTTGGCATCGGTGGGATCCAGCGGTTGCTCGATAAAATTATCGCTGCCGCTGGATAAAATGGTAACGGCTTTGCCAGACACCGGATTCTGAAATTTATCTTGCAACGTTACCGTAATGGTCGCGACCGATTGACCATCGGCGGGTAGTTGAGTTTTGTCCGAGACAATTTGTGAAACATTGGGGTCTACCGGCCCCACTGTAGCTGAGGCAAAAATCGTTCGCGGCGAATCGATAAGCTGGTTGATGCCATCTGTGGCGCTGACTTTCAAACTCTGGCTGTTCACACCCAGATGGCCGCCCAAATACCAGGCCACCGAGGCTTCGCCGTTGGCGTTCGTCGGTATCACTTTGAACGTATCAGAGGAGGCAGTGCCGTTTATGGTGCCACTGGTATTCATGATTTTGAACGTCACATTATGACCCTGAATGGGATTCTTTTTGGAATCGGTTACTCTGAATTTAATCTGTTGCGGCAACGCCAGACCCGCCGGACCGGTTTGGCCGTCTCCGGCTAAAAATTCCAAAATTCTGGCTTGTGTGGCTACAGCCGATGCGACAAATGTCATGGGCGAGCCATTTAGATGCCCGTTATTTAAGGAAGACACTTCCACCACGTTGTTGTACGGATTAGTCGGAGTTCCGGCTGTGCTGCCCAGAGTTAACGTGGCCGAAGCCAATCCCTGGGCATTTGTGGGAATTTCCAGCGAATCGGCGCCGTTGAAATTTCCACCGCCCGCAATGACTTTAAATTTTACTATCCAGCCGGATATCGGGTTGTCACTGGCATCGGTAACCTTCACCACAAAGGGTGCGTTCAAAGTATTCTCGATTGAACCAGATAAGCTATCTCCGGAAACTTCAACCAAATTCGCAGCCGCGCCTTCTGCCGCCGAAGCGGTAAATGTCAGCGGAGAATTCGCCAACGACTGGTTATCAAACGAAGCGCTGGCCTGCAGCTCATTGTTTAGCTGGCCGGCAACCGGACCCAATCGCCATTCAACTGCAGCAATGCCGCTGCCGTTGGTGGGGACGTTGCGGTTGGCAACCCCGTTGGCCTTGCCATCGCCTTTGGTCACCAAAAAGTTAACTGAAAAACCCGGCAGAGGCTGATTCAAAGTATCCAAAACGCGTACTTTTATCGAATCGCCCGGAATAGGCTGATTTACCGTGCCGTTGTGATTGAGCTGCGAAATGGCTTCTATCTTCAGCGGGGCAGCTGAATTAGCCGTGAAAGAAACAGGCGCGCCCGAAAGCGGACTTCCCTGAAAGCTCGCCGTCGCTTGTGCGGTATTCACCGCATCCGGATTCGGTCCCAGCGTTAAGGTTGCAGCGGCGATTCCCTGTGCGTCCGTGGGCACGGTGATTTGGGCATTGCCACTGAAATTGCCATTCCCCAATATCCGCATGAAAGTCACATCCACGTTGGATACCGGCAAACCGACTTTATCGGCCACCTTGACTTTGAACGGTTTAGTTAGGGGCTTGCTAGCGGTACCCAGCTGGTTGTCTCCACTATCTTGGGTGTATTTAAAAAGCGAATCGGGGTCTCCACCGGTGGCCTGGATGGCAAACACCACATCGGCGCCAGTGTATCCCGGACTGGTTACCTGCACTTCGGTGACCGGCGCGTTGGAGGCGGTGGTTAGGGTGTTGTGAGCCATACCATCCACTCCGGTCAAAATTGGATTTGGAATCCCGAGCTGGCCATCGGAATTATTGATTACACTCCAATTGGTTTCGTGATTTGTCACTAGATTATCGTACTGGTCTTTCAGCTCCACGATGAGATCGAGAGGCAGAACGCTTCCAGGCGGGGCCGACTGGTTTTCATTAAATTTCGTGATGGTTACCGGCACATCCGCCTGAGCGCTGGCAGTAAAATCTACAGAAAGGCCGGCGAAACTTGCGGTTACCATGTTGTTATCCGTACCTGCCACCGTTCCCAGCGTCCAGTTGGCGCTGGCTTCGCCATTGGCGTCGGTGACAATGGTTAATTGTTGACCGCCCACCGACAAAATTCCGGACGGTACAAACGCATCGTCAGTGGTAAACAAAATTTGATCGAGCTTTGTACCGTCTTTACTCTCTCTGATAACTAAAGTATGGGCGCCTGCGTCTAAAAAAAACTGAACTTTTGGAATTTCAGGATTTGCGCGGGTGCCGGAGCCGCGATGCGAAACCGCGTTCCACTTCCAAACAGTAGAAGTATTCCTCCTGTCAACATCCCAATTATACTCTGGGCCGTTGTCAATGATAATTTTAAAGGCATCGCTACCGCCATCCGGATAGATAGCGCGTCCCCACATGTAGTAATTACCGGCTTGGGTAATAGTAAAATTCAAAGTGGCTCGACCAACCTGCCCGCCGGTGCCTTCGCCTTCGGGCACCCAAATGAACGTGCCATCCGAAGCCGCACCATCCGTACCGGTGGTCATGGGCGCAGTAAAAGAGGCGTTTTCGGCTTCTTTTACGATGCTGCCGGAGGGATCACTCAAAGAACCGCCGCCAGCGGTCACCTCGAAAGTGATGTTCTCACCAGGTACCGGAAGTTGGCTGCCGTCCAGTAGTTTGGCTGTAATCGCCTGCGGTAAAGCCTGGCCTACGGTACCGGTTTGCGTATCCGTTACAGCCACTTTTTGCAGGGAATTGGGTGAAAGCAACATTTTAAAATCATCCACATTATTGTTTTCACCATCCCCCAACATCACACCTGCGTATTGAATCGTGACAACCGAAGGATCGATAAACAAAGTCTCATCTGTTAAAGTAACATCCTCATTGCCGTTAACAAACACTTTAAAGCTGTTTACGCCGCCATCGGTAGAAATCTCCACCCGGAACTCCTGCCCGGCTTGCGGAGGACCAAACTGCGGAGTGGCGGTTTTAATTTTTGATAATTGCACACCATTAGTAACGGTCCAGAGGCGAAATTCAGGCACGACAGTTCTTCTGGTAATTAAATAACCATTGGCGGTGGTATCTGCCGCATCCATCATCACCGCGATGCCGCCCTGGTCGATGCCGTTGGCGTCGGCGCTCGCTCCCCATTTAAAGGAGACTGACGTGGGATTGCTTTTGGCCGTGTAAACAGCCAGATTCCAGACTCCGGCATTACCCGCGGTGTTGGAAAGCTCGTTGTTGACAATCTGAAAGGAATTATCTGCGGCCCAATTAGCCCCTAAACTGGGCCGGTTAAAATCATCCGATACCAGAATTCCGTCGTCTGTGGTCGCGGATGGGTTGGGTGATGAAATCAGAGAATTGTTGCCCGCGCCATCCTGAGAACGAATGGCAAAATGATAAGTGGTGCCCGGCAGTAAATCCGCCACAATAAAGTTCTCAGTGGTTCCTGAAGCCGATGGATTGGGAAGCCCTGTTGCCTGTGTGGCGGCATTGAAATCGTTTTCAGAAGAAATGGGTGTGGTGGCGTAACGCAGATCGTAACTGGACGCCGTGCCTTGGGTGCCATCGCCACCGGGCGCGGTCCAGGACAAGGCGACGGAAGTGGCGGTCACGGAAGTCACTGTCAAATCCTGAATCTGTGAAGGCGGCTCAAAATCACCCCCGCCTTCGGCGGAAAACTCAGCAATGTTGTTGTTGCGATTGCCAAATAAAATGACCCCGGAATAAAGCCGACCGCTGCTGGCCGGCGGATTGCCATCCACCAGGGTCTGGTAAACTGTGCCGTTGATGGAAACCTCAAAACTGTTGCCGCTGCCGTCGCTGGTCATGGCTACGGACAGAACCTGGCCGGGCTGTGGGTCGGGTAACCCGCCCTGACTGTATTGATATTCGTCCACAAAAGGCGTCACGATGGTACCCTGCTGTATCTTCCATAAGCGAATTTTCTTTTGCGAAACCCGAACCGTGACCGCGTAACCATCAGCAGTGGCCTCGTCACATTTGTCTAATCTGAGTGCCAGTCCACTGAATTCGATACCATCGACGTCGGACGAAGTATGCCATTTCATGGAAACTTTGCTGGCATTGATAATGCCCTTGTAAATTGATATATTATCCCAGCTATCAACGGTGGAATTATTGATCAACGTGTTGCTGGTGACAACATTGTCAGGGTCCGATTCCCAAACCGAGCTCAAGAATTGCCGATTGAAGCTGTCCGTAACCGTTAAATCACCGTTGTTCAAGGCATTGGTTATGAGATTAAACCAAACTCCGGCCATAACCGCATAACCCGTATCGTTTGGATGCACGGCATCAAATAAATAATCGTTTTTCCAGCTCGAGTTGCATTTGAAAACTTCGTTCATGCCGGCATAAAAAATATTGTACCCCAAATCTCTTTTATCTAAATAAAGCCCGATGATCAGGTTATTCAGCGAAGTGGTGAGATCATCTTTTGCGCCGCCGTCGCCGTCGTTTCGCGGCACCAAACTGGCTAAAATGATTTTCGTGCTGGCGCTGTGATTTTTGATGGCATCGACGATGCCTTCGATTTCTGTAATCGTACTGGCGGGGGTTTGTCCCTGCGAAATATCATTGGTGCCGATGTGCAGCAGCACCACGTCGGGATTTTCACTGTTTAAGTAGGTGGTAATGTTGGCGAGAATCTGGTCTGCCCGAAAACCTCCATGCCCCTCATGATCCCCGCCGGCATTGGTGGTTACCGAACCCACAAACACAAAATTGATGCTTTCATTGTTCAATGAATCGGCCAGGTCGTTGCGAAAGCCGGCGTCGTCTGTCGATTTGTCTCCCCGCACGATGGAATCCCCTAATGGCATAATTTTCGTTTGAGCAAAGAGCTGCTGCGAAAACATCAAAATGAATAACGTGAGCACCCCCATCCAGGTTGAATTTCGAACTTTGCATGTACGGTTCATGGTTTCCACTCCTGACGATTTTATGCGATTAAGTAAGTCCATTTACCTAATTGTTACCTCTAAAATTATTTGATTATTTAAATGAATAGTTAAAACAATTTAGATTGACAAAAAAGAATTCGCTTGGTTTATCATTTATATTCTTAATTTGTAAATGACGCTTTTCGGATGCTCCCAAACCAGCAACGGCTCCAGTTCATCCGGCGCGTTCTGTGGATCTAATAAAGTCAGCAGCTCCGGGCGCCGCTTGGCCTCTTCCTCCCCATAAAAAAGGTAGTCCGCTTTTTCCTGCGCAGCGAACTGCAACAGCTCCGAAATGGAATTCACTTGCGGAAAATAAACGGTTTCTAAATTTGATAAAAATCCGATGTGCGGCTTGCGTGCAATGATCGTCTGATTTTCAACCGTATGCTGGCGTAAAAACTGCGACATTTCCAGCAATTCTCGCGGTTCGTCAGCAATGGTTTTCTTGATTTCCTTTAAAGAAAAAACAAAAACGAACAGCACCGTTACACCAAAAACCACCCCTCTCAAAAGGTTCATTTTACGAACATTTTGCAATTGATTGTTTTCTCGAAAAATAAAATACACCGCAAACAACACGAAGAAAGCAATAAAGTACAAATAATATCTTGGCTCATAATGCACTAGGCACAACATCAAAAAACTCAACAGAGGAAATAACAAGAATGACCATAGTCGTTTGTTGAGTTTGGGAAGCAGCACAAAACCGCCTGCGCCCACAAAAAGCAGGGTTGGGAATTTCAGCGACTGTGTCAACACATCGTAAAAATGATGATACAGATTGAACAGGTAATGCTTCACAAAATAAGCGACATCGTAGAAGATAACCGATTTGAGAGAATCAAATTTTTGAGCAGCCAACCTCATGTCTTCGGAACCGATGATGCCAGGCCGGCCGTAAAAGTGACTGGCGATGATCAAATAGCTGTCGCTGCGCACCGCATTCCCGCCGGTTGCGAACAACAAAATGGACCACGGCAAATAGAGCAGGATAAAAGCGCCAGTGAAAACCAAAAGCGGCTTGATTCTCTGCATCCAATTCACGGCATAGGGATTGATCAATAAAAGAATGATGCCCACAGCTATGGGAAGAACGATAGCATTATGACGAGTCAGATAAGCGTATCCCATAAAGCCGGCTGATAAAATCAAATTTTTCAAATCAAGCTCTTCGCTTCTGAAGAAAAAATATATGGCTACGGCCACCAGAAACGCGAAAAACATGTCCGTGCTGGCCACGATGGCAAATGGCAAAACCGTAACCTGCCAGAGAATCATAGTATAAAATGCGATTTTTTCGTCAAATACTTTTTGTATCATTTTAAAAGTAAAATATCCGCCTAAAATAGTTGAAAAGATGGAAACCATTTTGCCAGCCGTGAACCAATCATTAAAAATAATATTGAACAGAGCTAACACAAGCGCGTAGCCCGGCCCGACTCCGGGCTCTTCAGGCATTTTTCCCTCAAGGATATTCTGCGCATCTGGTGCATACGCCCAGTAAAAATCGGTTTCAACCCCGTATCCTCCCATTCTATGAAATTGACTCACGAACAAAAGAAACAAAAGCATGAAACAGCTGACAATCCACGCCAGCTTTTCATAATTTCCATCCGGCAACAATTTCGAAAACAACTGCTTACTCATACTTTCCAATTAGGCCACTTCACTTGAAGGCAAAACTTGTGAAAAGGAATTTGGTGAGCATCCTAACAACGACAAATATTCTTTGATGGAAGTAAATTTTATCTTTTGCAACAAACGCCTGAGTTTTTTCTCTGTATTTTTTAGATTGGCATAAAGAATAAATCTATCTTTGGCCTTCAAGGTAAGCCGAGGCTGCTCCACATCCAATTCCCAGGGGTGCAGATACATCACCGCTGGTTTTTGCTGATTATTATATTGCCGTATTCCCCGGTAGATATACCAGAGAGGAAATATCCGCAAGAAAAATCCACCAGAAAATGGCAGACGTTTCTGCATCACCTCCAACGCGGAAGGTGGAATTTCAATGAGCTTTTCACCATCCTTCAATTCAATTTCATACTGAAAGCGCGGAGATGAATTGTCCCCGTACAGATAAGTCTCAAAGGGATACAAACTGGAGTCATACTGAAAACCGTGTTCGTGCAGGATTTCCCAGGCCCAGTCCGTGTGGCTGTTCAGTGACCAGGAAGGGGCGCGATAACCCTGCACTTTCTGGTTGGTGATGCCTTCTAAAACCTCCACCGATTTTTTGATATCTGTTTCAAATTGGTATTTTGTATAATCATAGACCAGATCATGACAAAAGCCGTGGGAGGCAACTTCATGCCCCTGGTCAATCATAGCCTTGACCAAATCGGGAAATTTTTCAGCAACTTCGCCTAAAACAAAAAATGTCGCGCGATTTTTTGTCTGCTCTAACATATTGAGAATTCTTAAGGTAGGCTCTACGACTCGGGGTTCTATATTTTTTGTATCAAGAGAATCGCCATAAGCCAGTGTCGGATGATACCAATCTTCGATGTCGAACGTCAATAAATTGATCATGGTCTTACGTTTTCTTTATAATTCTGGCAAATATTGTACCACGCGCGGCCCGACAAAATTAGTGACAAACAAGGGCAGTTTTTTCCAGATGTCGATGATTCTCTGATATTTGTTATTTAAGGCGTCCACGATGGGAATGGCTTTGGCTTTGTTCAAGTAGTATTGATAATGCAAAGGCACGGGTTGGGCTCCCCATTGCAACTTAAAACGGTAGGTGCCCGAATCCACGGTGGAGCGGCCAAAGTCAAATACTTTAAATTTATTTTCACAAGCGTACTCAATGGCCCGCCAGTACAAATAATTATTCACATACATTTTGTTGTATTCACGCAAGGAAGCCACCCAGGGCTCGGATAACATCTTTTGAAATTTGAACAGGAACATGCCCGAAACCGTCTTTTCGTGATGCCGTAACACCATCAGTTCGCTGCGTTCTTTAAATACCTCTGCCACCTTTTGAAACATAGCGTACGGAAAAACCGGCGTTCCCAAATACTTCATATTTTTGGCGTAAATCTCATAAAATTCAGAAAGGTAGTTCAATCCGAAATCCACACACAAACCGCTTTTTTCAGCTTTTCTGATCTTGTTTCTATTGCGGGATGAAATCGCCTGCCAGACGGTTTCTGCACGATCTGGCAAGTCCAACATCAATGTGACAAAAGAGTCCTTTTCAGGCAAACTCTGATTTATTTTCGCGTTTAATTGCCTGAGCTCAACATAACGGGCATTCAAGTCTTTGGAGATTTCTACTGCCTGGTTTAGCAGTAAACTTTCCGCCTGCTCACTGTTGGCGCAGATTCCCGCAAAACTCGAAAAGGGATTCGAAATCAAATATTTTCTGCGAAAAATATCGCCCATGCGAAACATCGGCAGTACTCCTGCCGGCTGTTCCGCCTGATCAACCGCCATAAAATAGTACGGCTGGTATCCGAAAACCGACTCGAAAACCTGCTTCCAACCGTACAAATGGTACATGGTGGCGTGAGGATGGTGTTCTAAAAAATCATCCCACTGATGCGCTTTTTCGTTCGGAACGCTTATGATTTTCATCAACTTTGTTTGTTTTCTTTTCAATATTTTCAATTAGATTTTTGTATATTGCCAGCTCCTGAGTCAAGGCCTTATTTTGATCTTTCAAAGTAGAGAGCTCGATGGAAAAATGCATCAGGATGACCAGGGAAAAGAAAATAGCGATGGATAAAAATAAAGCCGGGGGATATTCGATGCCTAAAAACAGCGCAACCTGGTCTGCCAGGTTTTGCCAGATCGAAGCTACCAAAATGGCTAAACTCACGAACAACCAGAGGACGGAATGTTCGATTTTTAATTTACGTTTACGAATTAAGTTTAATACAAACAGAAATAAAGAAAAGCTCAAAACGATGATAATTAATTTTGCTTTAAAGGGCATTATTCGGTCTCACAGTTTTTTGATTTCCAAACAAAACCGCGTATATGGACAGCAGCATTTTGACGATGTAGTAAAGCGGTTTAAATCCGCTGTGCATGGATTTGCCGGTTTCACTACGGTACATTGCAACCGGAATTTCGGCAATTTTAAATCCGGAATAATGCAGCAGTATGATGATGTCGGCATCTGGGAAGTCAGAAGGATACTGCTTGCTTTTGGCAAAAAACGCCACCACTTCTCTTGTCAGCGCTTGAAATCCGGAGGTCGGATCAGAAATTTTTTGTTTTATGAACAAAAAAATCAAAAACCGGAAAAACATCATCCCGATCTGACGCAAGGTAGGATTGTTGTATCCGCCTAAATTTCCCAAAAACCGCGAACCGATTGCGACATCTGCACCGTTGCTCAGCAGTTCGATGAGAGGACGAATAAATTTGGGGTCGTGTTGACCATCGCCATCGATTTGAACCGTGAAATCGTAACCATGCATCAATGCATATTTGTAGCCTGTCTGCAAAGCCGCGCCATAGCCTAAATTTACCGGCAGTGAAAGAACCGTTACCCCTGCATTTTTGGCGATGACGGCGGTTTCATCCGTGGAGCCGTCGTCGATGACGATAATATCGTAATCGGAGTTGACCTTTTTAATCCCGGAAATGACCTTTTCAATGGATTCTGCTTCGTTCAACGCCGGCACTAAAACCGCTACTTTTTTGTGATGGTCCATTCGACAATCAGCCTGATGTGGAGTTTAAGATTTTGGAGAAATTTCCTTTAAATTTAGGTAACTCTTCAGCCCGAGTCGTCATTCTGAGCACAAACTCCGGATTCTTTCCTCATCTCCTGTATCCCTGATGTGCGAAGAATCTCTAAACCGCTTCGCAAGATGCTTCGCGCAGGTACTTCCGGTGAGAGGCGCCGCATTTGGGAGATTGCGCTCAGCATGACGGTTTAGGCTGAATAGTAACAATTTTTGCTCGTAAAGTACTCTAATTCTATATATTTATCGGAAATTGCACTTTAAACTTTATGCAATTAATCTACTATGTCCGGGTTCCGATCCCGAATTCGCAAATTCTTCAGAGAACTGGCAATTTTTATGCCACTAATTTACAGCTAAATTATTAATAAATACATAAATTATAAGCAATTGCAAACACGCTACCTATAACAGGGATTCCCATTTGAAAAATTAAAATCAATTTGTATAATAATCATACACTTGTTTCATTTCTAAACATAGTAGCTCGGCTGGTTGGCTACTCACAATATCATTCAATCTCGGTTTTTGATGAAAAGCACTGGACTTTTAATGCGACAACTAGAGAAATTGAAAACAGCCTGCAGGTGCGGAATTAGGCAATAAAAAAGGCGCTTTGAAATCGCGCCCGTGAAATTTGATTTGTGAAAAGAGTCTCGCTGGTTAAATGATACGCTAATAATCAAGCTGTTCCCCCGTTTCTCTGCCCATTAACGGCGTAACTCTCGTACAACTGCTGAAAATGTTCAACCTGTTTTTCCAGTGAATAAATGGACTCGACTCGATTTCTACCCTGCATGCCGAAATCCAGCACACGTTGCGGATTTTGAATGAGGGTGTTGATTTTCGCAATTAGGGCCTGAGGCTCTCTGGGGGGCACTAGAAAGCCGGTCTCGCCATCGTTCACCAATTCCACCGAGCCATCCACCGCCGTAGCCACGACCGGCAAGCCGGTGGCCATGGCTTCCAGGATAACATTGGGCAATCCTTCATATAACGAAGGCAAAACGAAAATATCAAACACACGCAGCAGATCTGTTACATCGTCCCGAAAACCTAAAAGCAGAAAATTATTTTCCAAGCCGGCGGTTTCAATCCGGGCTTCCAATTTTTTGCGCATTTCACCATCGCCAACAAACACAAATTTCACATTTGCATGCCGCTCCACGATTTTTTTCGCGGCTTCAATCAAATACTCATGCCCTTTTTGTGGATGCAGCCGGGCGACGGTGCCGACGACAAAGGTTTCCGGTGCGATTCCAAGCTGGCGTTTGAGCGCCAGATTCTTACCCTGTTTGTACACCTCCAGATTCACTCCGTAAGGAATGACCAGCACTTTTTCTCTGGCAACCCCCCGTTTTTCCACCAGCCACTTGGCGGTGGCTTCTGAAACCGAAATGACTTTGTCACAAAAGCGCATGGCAAATTTGTACGCAAGCAACCGGTGTTTCAGCAGCCATTCCGGCGCTGAAATCGTCTCCCAGGAGAATACCGCTTTGGTGGGGCTGATGATACGCGCCAAAGCCCCCACCACATCTGCATAAAACAACGTCGTCATCACCACGTCGATTTTTTCCTGCCGAACAATTTTAGCCACATCCCATACCAATTTCGGATCAAAGCGCCTGCGCCTTTGCAGACCTACGTATTTCACATCCAAAGCGTCCACTTTTTCTTTGATGCGCTCGCCCATGCCGAGGCTGCAAAACACGGTGTTAAAACGGCTGCGATCCATGTGGGCAACCAGCTCCAACAGTTTGGTTTCCGCCCCGCCTAAATTCAATCCTTCAACTAATTGTAAAACATTGATTTTCGATTTTGGGGTCATTTGTTCTTCACATTCAATTTTATTTCGAAAAGTCCATTTTCAATACCCGTTTCACCATCAATTTATGTAGCCCAACGACTTCAGCTTCTTCTCGATTTCCTTGTTTATGTTGGTTTGCACGGGTTTATCCGAATGTTCGGACTGCCTTTCAAAAGATGAAATATAGCGCACGGGGTGGGTATCAATAAAATCGTCCTCAAAAGCGGATAAAAGCACCTGCCCTTTTAAATCGATGGCTACGGGCATATTTTGCATGTAGAGCAAAGTCGGTAAAAAATCAAAAATGGCGATCTCGGACAAATCGTAATTCTTTTTGATGTGGGGTCCGGACAAAATAAACACCCCTTCCTGTCCCTGCCAGTGGCCAAATTTCGATTCACCGGTGATGTCGCCGTAAGAAAAGCCATGGTCGGAGAGAATCATGACTGCCGTGTTTTCATCGGCAAATTTTAACACTTCTGCAATGCGGGCATCGGCTTGCTGGTAAACGGCCAGCAGGTTTTCACGGCATATTTGATTATCCGCATCGTGTGCAGCAAGCTCACCGCGATATTCTTCACACGTGGCGTGGCTCACTTCGTCGATGGACTTAAAATACACCGTCAGAAGATCGAGATTCTTAAACTCATCACTCACCAGCAATTTTTGGGTCAGGGCTAACGTCCGTTCGTCTCGGGAATAGGTCAGCTTCAACAAATAAGAAATATTTTCAAAATATCTGGATTGCTGGATTTTCTGCCATGTCGTTGGTGAAATGTGTAATTTGGCAATGAGCTGGTCGGGAGTTATTTCAGTTGAATCGATTACCACGCTTTCAATTTCATCGATTAAGTCCGGGGGAAACGTCAACGTAGTTCGTATTTTTTCATCCAGGTATCTTGTGGAGAAAAACAGCCCGTCGCTGATCATAAAGCCGGTTACCGGCTCTACCGGAAACGTGGCGTACCATCCGATAACGCCAATTCTTCTCTTATATTCACTCAAAATATTCCAGAAGGCTTTCACCTGACGCAAATTGGATGTGTAAGGAATGTTGGGAATAAACGCGATATCCGAAAAAAACGACGCAAAACGTTCCATGCCAGAGGCATAAGGATATTTGTAACGACCGCGGGTAAACGACGTGCCCGGCATCTTACCCAACACAAAGTCCCAGATACCGTGCTCGGCCGGCAGTTTGCCGGTAGCGATGGAAGTCCAGATAACCGGCGAGCGTGTGGGGGTGAGCGTTTTCACTTTAGCGCGCACGCCATTTTGCAGCAGTGACTTTATGGTGGGTAAATGGCCTTCTAAAATCAAAGAATCCATCACCGAAAAACTGGCGGCATCCAGGGCGATAACGATGGTTTTGAAATGCGGTTGGACGCCGATAAAAGAGTCTGTATTTTGCAGTAAATTGCCCTTTTTAACGTGCATTGAATTGACCGACAACGGGTCAAATTTGATTTTGGTTTGCTCCTTTTGCGCGGGAAACGACCAGAACAAACGCGCTGCAAACAAAATAAAAATCAGGCTAAAAGCCAGGGTAAGCAACTTGCTGAGAAACGGGTTGGTTCGAGAAGAATCCATGGAAATAAATTTCGCCGTTCCAGCAACCAGCAGACCACCGACAGCGCCAACGAGCAAGCCAACAGTCGAATAAATCAGCACGTGATAAAACGGCACAAGGAAGATATTTTTGAATTCAAACGAGAAATGATTTATTTGAAAGGCCAGCACACCCACCAGAATGCCCGACAAGACTCCAAAAATTCCGCCAAGTTTAAGAGATTTCTTAAAGAGTGAGTATAGTTTTGACATGGCCTTTCGAGCCTGGATTAATTTAAATTAAAGCCACACCGTCCATGTCTTGCGGCACGGGCAGGTGCATCATATTTAAAATGGTGGGCGCCAGATCGCCGATCCAGAATTCATTGTTCGATTTGGTTAACGACTTATTTCGAACCCACACCAGCGAATCTTCGAAAGTGTGCATGCCCACCAGAGGGCCTTTCTCGCCGAAAACCGGTTTATTGACGTTGCCTTTTAGATCGTAGCCGTCATGAGGAACGGCGATCAAATCAGCAGAAGCCTCAAAATTGGCGCCGTCGTAGATTTCCTCGCGTCGAATCACTTTTTTGATAATTGGCTCGCCGGTGTCTTTTTCCTTCAAATTTAAAAGGGTTTCCTGCAATTTCTCCCGGGTTGTTTCATATTTATCGGCCGGCACCCAGCCATTGGGTTCGCGCCCTTTGAGATTCACAAACACCCGTCCAGGAATCAAGCTGTACGCCAGCGATTCTTCATGCATGTCTTCAATGCTTTTTGGGCTGGTATTTTTAAACTTCAAAACCCCGGCCTCCGCCAGATAATTGTTCAAGTAGATTTCTTTTTTGATGGTGCAGAAACCGTGATCGGAGAGCACCATAAATTCCACATCCTCGCCAATTTTTTGCTCTACCTCTCCCAAAACCTCGTCCACTCTTTTATAAAAATCAAAAAAAGCCTGCACATATCTGGGATCATCGTGCTCCATGTGTTCCCAGAAAAAATGATTCATGCGGTCGGTTTCCATGATGTGTGTTTGAAAATAATCCCAGCGTTCTTTCTCCAAAAAATGAAACAGCGCTTCCACTCGTTTGTCCAGCGCTAAATTCACTTCGTCCAGAAACTTGTCCAGATTTTGCCTTGCGATCCAGGCGTCGGCGTCGATTTTATATCCCATCTTTTTGAGCTGTGCAGAAACCGCCGGCGGGGAAGCTATCTTCTCGATCTGAGTACATAAAAAACAACCGATCATGATGCCGTTCACCGGTTTTGGTGGGTAGGTTACCGGCACATTCATCACGAACACTTTTTTACCCGCCCGGCTCATAATATCCCAGATGGTGTCGCTGGTCATGTTGTTGGCAGTAGGAATGTAAACCTCATGCGAGCCCGGCTTCTGATCGACGAATCCAAAAATGTTGTGCTTAGCCGGATTCTTGCCGGTCATAAACGAGGACCAGGCAACCGATGAAATCACTGGCTGCACTGAGTTCATTCGTTTAAAATCACCTTGTTCTAAAAATCGTTTGAAATTGGGGAAATGCCCTTTCGCGATATTTTCTTTCATAAACGAAAAGGGCACGCCGTCGATGGATAGAACAAATACACGCGCGCCTTTGTCGCGCTTGAGAAAATGGAACATTAAATGTAGCCCAAATCGCTCAGTCGTTTTTTCACCAATTCTTCTTCATCGTTGGTGTAAGCCTTTTCCGAAGCGTCCACACCATTTTGGGTGAGATACCCCAGCTCCACCAGTTTCTGGAGAATTTTATTGAGACTTTCTCGCGGCTCTTCATTTAAGGAATCGATTTCCACTTCGGGATTGAGCGGTTCTTCATAAGGATCCGAAACGCCGGTAAATTCTTTGATTTCCCCGGCCAGCGCTTTTTTGTACAGCCCTTTCACGTCGCGACGGATGCACTCTTCCAGGGGACAATTCACAAACACTTCCACAAAATCGCCGATGAGCGCTCGGTTTTCATCTCGAACGCTGCGGTAAGGCGAAATGGCCGCAGAAATGGCAAACACGCCGTTGCGCGTCAGCAAATGACAGACAAAGCCAATTCGGCGGATATTGATATCGCGATCTTCTTTGCTAAAAGTCAAGCCTTTACTCAGGTTGGTTCGCACCACATCCCCGTCCAGAATTTCGACATTTTCACCGAGTTTTTTTAATTCCTTTTCCAACATTTCAGCCAGAGTGGATTTACCCGACGAGGGTAATCCCGTAAACCAGATCGTGCAAGCTTTCTTCGTAGCTCCCATAAAGATGAAACCTCCATTGGTTTTAATCGATAATTACACTGTTTTCAAAATAAATTTTGTTACACAAATAAGGTTTTTCGTTTTAGCGCCATCCACAGAAGATCCGCTAATCGATGCGATTCCTGATTTGTTTCACAATTAAGAAATAACGTGCTGCGCACTACTGGAGTACGCAGCACGTTTCCTCTTCAAACCCCAAACACCTCACTTTTTCGGGATAATATTTCCAATCATATCGCCGGGGACGTTTTCACCCATTAAGTCTAAGATAGTGGGCGCCACATCTACCAGTTTCATGCCGTCGATTTTGCGACCACCGCTTGGATTTTTTGGATCGTACATCATAAAGATGCCATGTTGCGAATGGTTGGCGTCGTCCGGTCCAAGCTCGTCTCCAAATGAGTAAATCTGATTCAAACCGATGCTGCCCACCGCACGCCAATTCAAATCGCCGAAATAGATGATCAGGTCCGGCGGAATATTGTTGACTTCCCGATAAACTTTGTCCGGCTTGATCACTTTTGTCTTAATTCTGTCGCCTTTATCATCGGTCAGGTTTTCCAGCTTTTCGATCAGCTCATCCCGCACCGATTCATATTCAGCCGGTTCGATGATTCCTTGCGACTCACGCCCTTTGACATTCAAAAACACTCTGCCGAAATAACCGCCTGCACCCCAGGCTTTGGTGGCAGTCCAGTCGATTTCCGCCTTCTCTAACGGCATGAGCGAGTTGGGTTTCTCCTGCAATTTTAAATAACCGTTCTCCATGAGCCATTCATTGATGCAGATGCCGCCGTCGATTTTTTTGGCGCCGTGATCCGAAATCACTAATACCGCGGTATTCTCATCCAGCAAACTGAGCAGCTCGCCGATTTCCCGGTCCAGATATTTGTAGTAGTCTTTGACCGAGTTTTCATAAGGATTGCCCGGCTCGTATTTCGGGTGCGCCGGATCGATATATTTCCAGAAACCGTGATGAATACGATCGGTGCCCATCTCCACAAACATGAAGAAATCCCAAGGTTTGTTGCGCATGAGATAACGCACCACGCGAAAGCGCTTTTCGGTCATTTCATAGATTTGTCGCAGGAGCCAGTCTTTATTTTCCGTACGGAAATTCGGCACATCGATCAAATATTCGCCAACCAACTCCTCGATCTCTTTCTTCAGCTCCTGTGGGTAGGTATATTGACTTTCGGTGGAGGGCGTCAAAAAACAAGAAATCAAATTGCCGTTCACCGGTTGCACCGGAAAGGTTTGCGGCACGCCCACTACGGCGACTTCTTTGCCTGCACGGGAAAGAATGTCCCAAACCCGGTCGGTCTTGATGGATATTGAAGAAGCCAGATTCATGTTTTCATAGGAATAATCCGCCCGATTGCGAAAATCGTAAAATCCCAGTTGTCCGGGATCTTTGCTGCTCAGCATGGAAGCCCAGGCCGGTACCGTAGTCGGAGGCGTCGAGCTCTCAAGCTCGCCGTAAAAGCCCCGCTCCATCAATTTTCGAAAATTCGGCAGCTCGGATTTGTACTGGTCAAAAAGCAGCTCGGGCGTGGCGCAATCGAGTCCGATGACAAACACCTTTCTTCGTCCATTCTGAGATACGGCGACGGTAGTCGATTTGGCGGCCGACACCGCAGCAGGCGAGCCTGTACCTTTTTTTATCTTACCTTCTGCAGACGATTGCTGTTGGCGATAACCTTCGATCAGAATGCTGGCCACTTCCGGGCGGGTGAATTCAGGCGGCGGAGCTTCGCCGCGACTGAGCATTTCACGCACCTGGGTTCCGCTCAAAATGATGCGATCCGCCTGATCGTGCGGACAGGTTTTGTCCGAAACAATGCCCCCACATTTTTTACAATAAAACGTGTGGTCAAAGAAGAGCGGCGTCAGGCCAATTTCTTCCGGAGTAAATTCATCGAAAATTTTCTGGGCGTCATAGGTGCCGTAATAGCTGCCCACGCCGGCGTGATCGCGCCCGACGATAAAATGCGAACAGCCATAATTTTTTCTGGCCAGGGCGTGAAAGATGGCCTCGCGTGGCCCGGCGTAGCGCATGGCTGCCGGGAACACGCCCAACAGAGTTCGGTCCGGTGGATAATAATCACGCAGCAGGCTTTCATAACTTTGCATTCGAATATCCGCGGGGATATCGTCCTTCTTGGTCTCGCCCACCAGCGGGTGCAGCAGCAGACCATCGACGATCTCCAGCGCACACTTTTGAATGTATTCGTGTGCGCGGTGGATGGGGTTGCGCGTCTGAAAGCCCACCACCTTTTGCCAGCCTCTTTGAGCAAACATGCGCCGGCTCTGGGCCGGATCATGTCGAAAATCCTGAAACGGTTGATCGGGCAGCCGATTGATGAGCTCGATATCGCCGCCCAACAGAACCTCGCCTTGCTTGTAAAGACGGGCCACACCCGGATGCGCGTCTTCCGTGGTCTTGTAAACCAGCTCGGCTTCGCGCTTTTTATCATAAGTATATTTTTCTTCCACAGTTAAAAGGGCCAGAGCCAAATCGTCTGGCGAAGTCAGAACAATCTCCTCTCCTATTTTAATGCCCGAAGCCACCTCTGACGACACCGCCAGCGTGATGGGAATGGACCAGACCAGTCCGCTACTCAGGCGCATGTCTGTCAGAACGCTTTCGTAGTCGGACTTCTTCAGGAACCCAGTGAGCGGGCTAAACGCGCCGACCGCGATCAATTCCAAATCGGAAATAGCTGTGGCGTTTAACGTCAGTTTCTGCAAGCCCTTTGCCTTTACCAGGGCAGCTAAGCGTTCATCTCCTCGTAAAATACGATCAACAAGCTTGCCTCCATGAGGCGCAATTAATGACATAAATTTCCTTTCCTTGGTTTAATTTTGGTTCAATGTATTTGAATTATGAGAATGATTCGAATCATCCTTTACAGCCCGTGCAACCAAATGCAGGCCGGAGCAATACCAGGAGGCGGGAAATATTTTAAATATGGCCAGAATAAATTTCCCCAACGTGTTCAGCTCCCAGATTTCGCCATTTTTTTTACGCAAAAAATACCAGTCCGCCCACAAGCCGATGTGGCGGTTGTTCACATAAGGTTCGTAGTCGTCGATATCTTTGTGAATGATTTCAAAGCCGGCCTTTTCAAGAAAAGTTTGCAGCTCTTCCTGCGTAAAGCGGTATTCCCAAAAGTGACTGCTCTGTCCTCGAAGTTTGCGAATTAGAAAATACAAACTTCTGACAGGATGCGATATGAATTTTCGGAAAACCGTCAAATACGGTGTGGTAACAAAGGCCAGGCCATTGGGCTTAAGAATTCGGTAGGCTTCTTGCAAGGCTTTCTCCGGACCGTGCTCAAAATGTTCGATCACCCCGAGCGAAATGTACACATCAAAATGGTTGTCCGGGTATTGTAAATTGGTGATATCGCCCAATTCCACCGCTACATTAGGCTTGAATTTTTTGGCATTTTCAACGATGTTCCTGTCATACTCAATACCGACAACGTCGTAACCTTTTTGTTGAAACCATTCACACCAGGCGCCAAATCCGCAACCGCCTTCCAGAATATTCAAATTACTGCCATTTAAATATTCATCAAAAATGCGAGCCACAGTGCGGCCGTTAAAACTGTTTATTTCGCCTTCCAGGCTTCGGTTACTCCATTGCTCCAGGTCGTGCTCCTGGGTTGTTTTAACAGAAAGAAGTTTATAACTCATGGGAATCGAAATATCCTTTTGCAGTAGTTCTTGAGGTCGAATTCATTTCAATAGAGATTTCGTTTTAAACTTCCACACCCAAAAATCCCTTAAAGGCAAATGCAGAAATCAAGCTGAAAATAAAAAAAGCGATGAGCCAGTGAAATTGCCATCCAAAGAATTCAAAATCCCGTTTAGGGTAGCCAACAGAAATGATTGACGCAAATGAAGAGCCCGGCAAACTCGATTCAGCCGGGTTCATGAGCGCCACCGACAAATTACTTCGGGCAATTTCTCTGGCAATGGGCACCAGCGCACCCTCGACATGTAATTGCTTATTCACCGTGCTGCCCTGGTATTTAAAAACCACATCATAACTGCCGGGCTGTTCTGCTTTTACCCGCCAGTTCACTTCACGAAGCCGGGCTATTTTCACCGGCGGCATATCCAGGCTCAAACCCACAGGCAAGGAAATCCCAACATCTTTCAAATCCACATTCTCAATCGCTTCATGCAGGCGCAGTGTTAAAATAAAGGTCTCCCCCACTTTGAAGGGTCGAAATTCGTAACGGCTGCCGAGCTGAATCAAAATCACGCCCACCGGAACGATCAAAAACAGCATAGGACGCAGCGACTTCTTCATGTAAAGCATATTACTCACGAGAATGTTTTTCATGGTGTTGAACATCAAGCCAATATCATCGCGATACAACCGAATGGCTAAAAAATGAGCCTTAACAAAATTTTTTGCCTGTTTGATGCCCTTCTGGTCCGAAGTCGCTTTAAATATGAACAACATCACAACACCGGTGACAAACGATATGATCAGCATACCCCACACCGGGGCCAGGCTGTTAAATGGATAAAAAAGCATGTTAAAAATGGCGCTAAATACCGCATTAAAAATATTCATCATATTTCCTGTCAAATCATTACAGTTCAGGTTTCAAATCATTAATAAGTACCCGTCGCTCAGCTATGACAAATATCCCAATCCTTGCAAACGCTTTTTGACCTCTTCTTCTGATTCGGAATCGTCGATGGACGACAGCTCCTTTTCAAGAACATGCGTAATAAATTCTTCCACAGAAGAATAGCCGGCAATATCAGCAAATTTTTTCACACGGTCATACAATTCTTTTTCTAATTTGATTTTAGGTCCTAACATCGCAATCTCCTTGTACCAATTTAGCCAATAATTAAAAAATGACTCGTCCAACCATTTCTTCTTTTTTCGGCACGCCAAATTCAGCCAAAATAGTTGGCGCGAGATCATACAATTTTGGATTGTCTAATTTTATTTTTTTATTAGATAAAATGATGCCGGGTACCAGCTCTGCTGCCATGCAGTGATCACCGCTCCAGGGATCCATGTTGTCTTCGATCCATTCCAGCGGGAAATTGCCGATGGTGGTTTCCCAGGAAGCCCGGTACCCTCGACTGTATCCGATCACCAGGTCGGGCGCAAATTCTGCGAACGCTCCCGAATAAATATCCTCTGCCCGATACACCCGGTCCACAATTTTTACGCCGTTTTTGGGATCACGCAGTGCCAGTAGTTTTTCAGAAATCTCATCCAGCAGGGCGTTTTTTTCACGGCGCGAAACGAATCCGCTCATCTCCCGGCCACGCAGGTTTACATACAAGCCATTGAATCCCAGCCCGTAAGCTCGCGTTCGCGTCCAATCGACATTTAAAAAATATTCGCTGTCCGCCTGTTTGGACTCATCCACCAGCTTGACGTAGCCCTGATCTTTTAACCAAGTGTTCAAATGTACCGCTCGCCGAAACGGGGCGAAACCGTGATCCGACATAATGATGACAGTGGTATGTTCATCCACCCGATCTAACACTTTGCCGACCACTTTATCTGCTTTTTGATAAATTGAGGGAATGACGTTAGCGAACTTTTCCGCTTTCGCCGGATCGTAAGATGGATGTTGCGGATCGATCATGTTATAAAACATGTGCGCATTCAAATCGGTGCTCGAAAAGTAGAAAAACAACAGACCGTCTTTATAATCATTTAGAACGTCATCGAAAAGCGTCAACCGCTCTTTCAAAACATTGTCACCCTGACTGTGAAAATCCTGATAATCGAATACACCCCAGGACAGCGCTTTGGTGTCTTCCGGCATGCCCTGCGTGTAAAAAAAACCACAGTCATGGTGTAAATCTTGTGCGTAATCTTCCGGGGTAGAAATCGGCAGCGCCGGATCCGATGGATCGATATTGATAGGAGATACATACAATTTGAAATTGGGTCGAACTTCTTTCAAATAGAACCGGCAAATACCCGACACCGATTCGATCCCCGGTATTAATTCGAAACTGACTTGAATCCAATCGCTCCATTCTTTTTCCTGCAGCAAAATTTGGTGGTCCTGCACCAGAATCTTCGCCACGGGCTCATCCGGATCCCGCCATACTTCAAATGGGATGGTCGCATCCGGTTGGTCGTGCAAAAAAGTGTTTTTGGGCCCAACCAAATTCGCTTTGACGGCATCGTTCTTCACTTCCACCTGATAGACAATACCGCCTGAGATATCGTCGCGGTTTGGCGGCGGATCATCGGTGTAGTAGGAAAACGTGCCAAAGGTGCCCAGCAAATCCGGCGTACCCATGCCACTGAGGGTTTTACCTTTGGATTTGACTGGCGGGAAATTGGCCGGCACCTTGAAAACCGTGGTGGCCACGCCGTGCTTTTCCAGAATGGGCCAAAATGCCTCCCCCTGACGCAAATTTTTAACTTTACCGCCGGACAATGGAATAACAAACTTTCCGAATTTCAGGGTACGAGAAGAGCCTTCGGTTTTCGAAGTGGAGGAAATAGGCAGCATGGTATTTGGATCACGGTGAATAAAATCGAAAATACCGTGCCCGCCAGGGTTCATACCGGTGATAAAATTCGACCAGGCCACCGGACTCTGCGGCGGCACGCTGGTTCCCAGCGGTTTAAAATCGCCCATGTTTTTAAGCCTGGAAAAGTTGGGCAGCATCCCCTCGGCCATATATTGCGACAACAGCCCGGCATCGATGCCGTCAAATCCGATGACAATGACTTTATTATTCGCCAATTCATTTGAAGAGTTGCCACAACTCCATGTTCCCACTAACAGGCCAGTCAGAAAAAAAATAACAGCCCATTGTGTCACAAAAGTCCTTTTTTGATCATTCATTTTCTGCAACAACCTCTCTTTCCTGTGCGGTTTCAACCACAACCGGAGCTTCTTCTTTTTTTTCAACGCTTTTTTTAGTTTTTATAAAAATGGAATGTCCATCCATGTGTGCAGGTTTATCGACTCCGAACAACTCCAACACGGTGGGCGCCATATCCATCAAGGCAGGTTTTTCAGCGTGGATTTTTTTATTGCAAAAAACCACTCCCGGCACCAGGCGTGGATCGATGCAATGATCGCCGCTCCAGGCTTTGACATTGTCTTCAAAAATCTGGTCGTTCACCACGCCGGTGGCGCCATTCCAGGAAATACGGTAACCGATATTGTAACCGCTGATCAAATCCGGGCCGCTGTCTGTGTAAGGGCCCTGATAAATTTTTCGGTTATCGAACATTTCGGTAATCGCCACTTCACCGGAATCGGGGTCGGTCAAGCCGGAGAGTTTTTCAATCAGCTCGTTTTTCAGTTTTTGCAATTGTTCGCCGGGCTCCACAATGCCTTTTTTCTCCCGGCCTTTGACATTGATGTAAATACCCGCCAGGCCAAAGGCGTAGGCTTTGGTTTGTTCCCAATCCACTCCCTGGAAAAACTCACCGCTTTCGGTGACGCCTTTTTTTAACTTCAAATAACCATTGGCTTTTAACCAGGCATTCAAATTGATACCGCGTCGGAACGTCTTGAATCCATGGTCCGATAGCACGATAAACACGTCGTCTTTGCCGATTTTGGCCATGGTACGCCCTACCAGATCGTCCATACGCTTGTAGAGGTCTTCGATGACCTTTTTGTACTTTTCGGTCTCTTTGTTGCGATTGGCAGGATGGTCGTCTTCCAGCGTGCGGAAAAACATGTGTTGAATGCGATCAGTGGCATCGATGACCACGGCACACAGCCCTTTTTTGGTTTTATCCAGCGCATGGAAAAATTGCTTTTCGCGCTCTTCGTGAATCAGGTAGGCTTGTTCCAGAAAAGCCTCTTCATTCAAAATGCCTTCATTCAGCGACCAGGTGTCTTCTGCCAGACCCAGCGTGGCGTATTTACCGAGCAACTTGGCGAGATAGACGGAATAAAAATACGGGTACGAAATGGGCAGGGCCGGCTTCTCTGGATCAATATTGATGGGGGTCATGTACAACCGAAATTGGGGATTGGTTTCTAACAGATAAAACCGCGCGATGCCCTGGACTTTGATTCCCAGTCCGGCTTTGAATTTCAGCTCAATCCATTCGGTGTATTTATTTCTTTTGAGAAGATAGGTTTTTTTATCAATGATCAGCTCGGCTGCGTCGCTGCTCAAAATGCGCACCTCAAAAGGCAGTTTCATGGGCTTTTTCTCTTTGGTGATGGAATTTTCCGGTCCCTTGATAAAGCCTTCTATTTTATTGCCAAATCTCTCCACCCTTGAAGTATCGCCGCCCTCTTTAAATTTCGCGACATTCTCTTCCGTGGTAAAATAGGAAAACGTGCCCTGCGTGCCCCACAGGTCCGGCGCACACATGGCCGAAAGCATGGCGCCGTTGAATTTTTCAGGCGGAAACGTGATGGGGACTCTCAGGACGTGGCTGAAAATGCCGTGCTCGCCTAATATTTTCCAGAAGCTCTTGCTTTTTCGCAGGAAGCGCACGATGGGTTTTCCCAGGGGAATTTCATACTTTCCGAAAGAGATTTTACGGTCAGGTGTACCGACTTTTGATGAGGACAATTCAGGTAAATAGGAAAAGCGATTGCGCGACAAAAAATCAAAAATATTGTGCTTGCCCGGGCCCACGCCGGTTGAAAAAGCCGACCAGGCCACGGGCGACAGCGCCGGGTAGGTCGTTTGCAGGTGGCTGTACGATCCCTGCTCTTTTAACTTTTTCAAATTTGGCAACTTCCCCTCTTTCAACAAGCGTTCCGTGATGGTGGGCTCAAGACCATCGAGACCCAAAATCACCACTCTATCGGTTTTGGCCTTTGCCAGAGCTTTGCGCCTTTTGAAAAAGCGTATGAACACCCGGATGGGCCAGGTTAATAGCGTAAAAAAGGCCATGAAAAAACTGGCGAACAGCATTAAAAATGAAGTAAGAAATGCAAAGCCAGCGCCCGGACCGATATACGCCAATGCCGGTTGAGTGTCGATAAAAACAAAAGAGGCGAAGAACAATCCAAATATCAACCAGAATGTGCGTTTCATCCTTTGCTCCCAAAAAGTAGATTAAAATAACGGTTCCGCGTATGCATCAAAACCAGTAACTTGTCTGAATAAAATTGGCTATAGATAGCCCAGTTCCTTGAGCCGTTCTTCGAGCAAGATTTTATCTTCCGGTTCGAGCTCTCGCGTCACAGGAATTCCGGAAAGGGGGTGCTTTTCTTTGCCCCAGGAGATTTTTTCCCAAAGACGTTCGTGCAAATAAAAAAACAACATTTTCGAAATACCTTCGACAATTCCGGCGCCAATCGACAGGGTTAGTTTACCTGTAAAAATATAAATGACGACCACCGTCAACAACGATCCCAAACCGCGATATGAAATCGCTTTTCCTACCGCCCTTTTTCGATTCTGAGAAATCATAAATTTTCAACTCTCCAGATTATCCAATGAATGTAAAACCCTGAAATCAGTCGCTTAGGTGAAGCAAATTTTATACCAGTATTTTTTAAGAATTTATCATGCTTTATTTATAGACATTTACTCTTATTTTTTACCACAAAAGTACTATCGGCAAAAAAATTCAATGTCTTAAAACGGATCATCCGATTTTATTGTCACATTTTGAAACAATATTCTTGTTTCATTTCCCCATCAATTCAATCTGTTCTTGTTTTTGAGAGCCATCCGCGCTGGTGCGATTCACATACAATTGCGATGGCGTTTTGTGTTCACCAAATCGTTTTATTCCTGTAACTCCGGGCGCCATCAAAATGTAATCTGTGCCGTCGGCGCTGGTGACTTTTAACGCAATGGCTTCAGCATCTTGCAAATGCTTGTCTTTCACAAGCGTGGGCAGCCATTCGACCTTTACTTGCTGCACAGCGTCATCTTTTTGAATGGGATACAAAACAGTGACAAATGCTACCGGCAAATTTTCTGTTATTCTAAAATCCAAAACCGGCGCTTTCTCTTTGACTCCGTACTTCGGGGATATCCATCCCTGAAGCGGCGCGTCTGCACCGTAAAATTGCTTAGCCAGAACCCCGGCCGGCCGCAGTGTTTTCATGAGCAGAACCGGTCCGCTTTCATGACGGACTTGAACATTTTGTACATTTGCAATTTGTAATTGCACATCCGGTGCAAAATGAAAAAGTTGATCAAGCTTATGTTGACCTTCTCCGGTAATTACGTCCCATAAGAGCCAGTAATCGGGTTTCACGAACAAAATTCTTCTCGTGTGTTCGACCCCCTGCAGGATGGCTTCCTTGTTATTTCCATATCCTTGCCGATAGCTTGATTCCAGATAGTCAAACACTGGATTAGAGTACCAGGCATTGGGTAGTTTGGTTGGGGGTGTCGCGACCCAGCGATCCGGATTTGGCTGCCGCATCTGACTTTTATTATCAACTACGATGGTATTATGCGCAAAAGAACTTTCGAAATATTTGTGCCAGTGGTTGTAAATATAGGTGTAAGTGCCGCTCTCGACGATGAAAGGTTTGCCAAAAGCGAACAATTCGAAAGAGAGTTTGTCTTCGTGACCATGGGCCGAACCGAACAAACCGGCATCGACGATCATCCACCTGGCCATGTCCTTCCAATCGCTGCGCATGACGTAAATTCCAGAATAGGGAAACGCCGCAGAGCGTTGTTCGGGCTCCTGTCCGTGGACGCCATTGGAAGCGAAATACTCAAAATCGGCGCGATCAAAATACTCCGCTGGATGCTCGAAGAGAATGCGCAAATCTTTGGAGGTGAACCCGTCGTTCATTTGCGGCATCATGCCGTCGGGTCTGGCCACGTACAGGAGAAATTCGTACATTTGCTCTAGTTTTTCATAAAAATAATCGGAAAGCTGCACACGATTTTCCTTGGCAAAATCCGCCATTTGCTGTAAAATCCGTACCACGAAGCGATGATAAAATGTCGAAACTTCGTTGTAGCCGCCGTCCGGATAGATTTCATTATTCAGCACGGTATCCAGGCGCAGGTTGGCAATTTTCAACCATTTTGGCGCCATTTTGAATTCCGGAAACACCCCGGCTACGGCCATGAGTCCAAAGGTTTCCTGCAATAAGTGGTTTCTGCCGGGAGAACGAAAGTGCATTAAAAATTGCGCATGCGCGTGAAAGGACGCCAGCATGCGCCATGTGAGCTCGTCGCTGAGCTGGTGGTAGAAATAAAATATGGTAAACGCATCGAGCCAACTCGAGGTCATGCGCAAACTGGTTTCCATCAGGCGCCAGGCCGCATCCGATTCGTTTTTCCAGTCGGGCATGGGATTTTGTTCAAACCAACCGCTCATAATCTCTTCAAACGCCCGAACGTACTTTTGATCTCTTGTCAAATGAAACGCGGCCGGCAAATCCCACAGCCACTCCTGGCGATTGAGATTAAACAGCCACACTTTGTCTTTTGTTGGATTTGTTCGCCAGTCGATTTTTTTAGGAAGCGTGCGAGAGATATTTACAAAGGTGAACCGGCGCTTGAGAATGGAATCCGCATGCGCGATAACGGTCTGTGAATCGTACCCGCCAATTTTTCTGACCACTGCTTCAAAGCGCTGGATGACTTTGGTTTCTAAATATTTTCTTAAAATTTGTTCAACCGACGAGTTCACTCCGGCTCCATGCTCTTCAAAAGAGACTGATTCCCCAAGCATCTGTGAGTCAAAAAGCGTGAGTATTTGCCTTGGATCAGCAGACTGTGTGTCTAATCGCACCGCAGCAGGCTGCAGCCGGTAAGCGAGATTCACGCCGCCGATCAAAGCCAGCGCTGCCAGCAAAACAAATTTATGACAAACGCGCTTCACAAAGTGCCAATCCTTTAGCCAGCGTCGGAACATGGTCCAGGTCGTAATCAACGCCAGTAAAATAAGCAGCGCGTTGCCGATCAAGCTTTTAACTTCGAAGATTCCAGGTAAATATTTTTTATTCAGGAGATAAGCCGCAGGCAGAAAAATCAAGGCCGTGAAGATGGTAGAGAGAGCCAGACTTTCCAGGTTGCGAAAAAACAGCCACAACACCGCAAAAGCAAAACAAAAAAGCAGAGCGAAAAGGGTGAGTTGATTGACACTGCTGCAAAAAAGGTTGACCGCTGTAAATTTGATTTCTTCAAATTGATAGTTCTCATTGACAAGAAAAAAGGCTGCCCGGACGAGGCCCAATGCCGCCCCTGAAATCAACCCCAGCTTTAATCCATAAATGAGCTTCTTAAAATCCAGTGAATCCATTCAGTCGCAGAGGAAGATTATCGTATGTAGCCAAGCGATTTGAGTTTTTCGATGGTGGCTTTATCAAATTTGTGGGTGTAGGTGCCAAAGGATTGACCGACTTTTTCATTTTCGTTGATCCAGTCGAGCAACTGGCGGTACAAACCGCCGACGATTTCCGGGTACTTTTGCGCTACGTTGATTTGCTCGCCAGGATCGTTGACAAGATCATACAGCTCTTCAACTTTTTTCGTGGGCCACCAGATGTATTTCCACTCGAGGGTTCGGATGGATTTTTTCTTGTCCGGCACATCCGATATCACGATACGCTCACTAAACACAGGCAGAGCGATTTCTTTGCCCTCGATCATCTGTAGTAAATTGCTGCCCTGCATCATCACCGGTACTGGCAATGACAGATACTCCAGAATGGTGGGAACAATATCGATCAGCGATACCTGATTTTTCACGACTTTTTGCTGGTAATGATCAGCCTTGGGGAAATTGATGATCAACGGCACCTGAATGTGTTCATCGTACAGCTCTTTGTGGAGAAAATCGCCGTGCTGCAGAAATTCTTCACCGTGGTCGGAAGTAAAAATGAGCAAGGTATTCTCTAACAAATGATATTGGCGCAGCTTTTTGATCAGGGTTGCCATCATTTTGTCATTCATAAAACGAATGCCGCCATCGTACAGCGCCACCACGTGTTCGATGTCCCGCGGATCATTTTTATCAACCAGCTCCCAAAACAACTGGTGGCTGCCGGGAAAATCTGTGCCGTTGTGCGACTTGTTGTGAAAATAGGCTTTCAACGCTTCTTCGCTATCCAGCATGTCTCCCCGATAATCGGCATCAAACAGGGTGTTGTAAGGCGGAGGGGGCAGATACGGCGAGTGCACCTTGAAGGTGTGCAAGAACAGAAAAAATTTCGAGGAGTGGTTTTCATCCAACCAACTAAAGGCGTTTTCCCAGGCCTGATCATTGTCGTGATAAACATCGAAGCCGTGGCCAAATCCGATGGAACTTTGAACGTTGCCACCGCCGGTAAAAGCCGCCGTGTGGTAGCCCACGTTCTTCATTATTTCGGGCAGGGTGACAACACGATGATCCAGGGCATACCCACCCTGGTATTTATTCCAGTTGCGTATTTTGTGCACAGAGGGATAAAGTGATGTAAACAGACTCATGTGCGAAGGGGAAGTTTTGGGTGAATGGCTGTAGGCATTCTCAAAAAACACGCCGGCTTCGGCCAGGCTGTCGATGGTGGGCGAGGTGTCCCTGGCATAACCGTAAGCGCCAAGATGCTCGGGATTCAACGTATCGATGGAAATCAGAATTACGTTGACGTTTTTGAGATTCTTGGTATATTTTTCGGCTTCGATGAGCCGGCCAGTGCTGTCATAATAGCGATAGACCACCGGCAGCTTGCTCAAACTGATTGTGTGACGATTCCAGACAAAAGCTACCGCGATGATCAAAACAGCGGCACCGGAAAACAGCAACCCGCGCTGATACCAGACAGTGCGATTTCGGCGAAACAGCGTGGCCATAAAAAGCACTAACGACGAGGCGACAAATCCACTGGCCAAAACCGTGGCCACGGAATACCAAATATGCTTGCTGCTGACAAACGAAACCCCCACGATCAATCCTCGGGTTAACAGCCCTTCGTATTCCCACTGCAAACCGATGTAGCGCAGGGTGAAGAAAAAGATCAAACCCCAGAATATCGCAAATAGAATTTTAATGCTTATTGATTTCAAGTTCATAGCTTATCTTGTCGGATTTCTTTCTTAATTATTCAATGTTTATTTGTAACTATTGAGCCGTGGCTGTTGGCTTTTAGCTGTTAGCTGTTGGCAACTTGATCTTTGCTAAATGCTAACGGCCAAAAGCCAACAGCAGAATTTCACATTCATTTCAAATAACCCAGCGAGCGCAGCCGCTCTTCAATCTCTTTGGTATATTTCATTTCACCTTTACCAGCTTTTACCGGCTCAAAACTATTCAACCAATCGCTTAAATATTTATCCAAATGCGTAACCACTTCGGGTTTTTGTTCTACCAGATTGATTGACTCATTCACATCCGAGGACATGTCGTAAAGCTCATCCTTGCCGTTGGAGGACCAGATGTACTTTAGCGAATCGCCATCGACGTTTTTGAAAATGGCGCGCAAGTCACGAAAGTAACGTTCGGGATAAAGTAACGCCTGCGCCTTTTTCTGTTCAAACAGTTCCGCGATGATATCGTGCGTCACTTCCGCAAACGGCTGGCCCTGCACCTGTTCGGGAATTTCGATGCCCAGACTGTGCAGCAATTCCGGCATAATATCGATATTCTGTACCGTCTGCTCGCTAAATCCCTGATTCGAATTGCCAGGATATTTTACGATCAACGGAATCCAGATCAGCTCGTTGTATAAATCCGTGTTGTGCCCGAACGAACGATGCTCGCCGTTGAGCTCGCCGTGATCAGAAGTGATGATGATGAAAGCATCATCGTACACCCCTTCGCTTTTTAATTTTTCAAGCAATTTACCGATATGGAAATCCATATAATGCACCCGCCGGTCCACCACCGTTTCAAGCATGCGAATCTCCTTTTCAGTGATCTCTTGTTCGAAACGCACCACTTTCCTCTGATCGATTTTCTTTAGCACGGCGTCGAATTTTTCTTTATCGTATCCCAACATGGAATAATAGGGTTCGGGTATGTGCTCGATGCCATCGTGAGCTTCCATGAGATTGATGAACAGGAAAAAAGGGGGTGCTTTTGAGCGGCGTTCCAGCCAATCGAAAACGATGCCGTTCATTTCGGAAGTCAAACAAATTTCATTGGTGCGGAGGATATTTTTTCGAACCGATTTCGGCACCCGCATCAGGGCATGTCCAAAAAGCAGATGAAACGCCAGCGGTCGGCCGTCAAAGTAATAATTGAAGCCCTGAGAAAAGCCAAATTCTCTCGACAAGCCTGCGACATTGGCCGCCATGCACGCGGTGTCGTAACCGTGGCTTTGCAGGATTTCTGCAATGGTGAGATTTTCTGGTGAAAGCGGATTGGTAAATTTGCCGCCGGGCACGCCGCGATTGGCCGCATGTTTGGAAGGAAACATGCCGGTAAACATGGAAGCGTGTGAGGGAATGGTCCAGGGAGCGGAAGAAACTGCCCGCTTAAAAATTAAAGCCTCTTTCGCAAATGCGTCGATGTTGGGAGTCAGTTTACGCTCATCTCCGTAAATTGAAACGTGATCTCGCCGTGCCGTATCCATGACGATCCAGATGATGTTTTTAGGACTTTTCAATTGTGATTGCAACGGTGCTTTGACTTCATGGATCTGATAGCTGGCAGTGGATGGGCGACCCGACCAGGCGATGATACCAACAAAAACAATCGCCAGACCAGTACTTGCCAAAGTGCTCATCACATTTACTTGCTTTATAGAAGCAAAGGAGACCAGCGTTCGGCTTATTCCGATTCCAATTAAACCAACGAATCCAAATCCAAAGGTGGCGGTGAACAATTCCTGGTTGAAAGTCACGGGAGCATGCCATAGAAAAAATCGAAAATTGCAAGCCAGCAGCAGGCTCAAGGGTAAAACGGCCATGGTCAAATAAGCAAAATAAGGCTGCCTATCTTTGGTTGGCGCTCCCAGTGCGATCCGAAAAATGAGCAGAGTGAACAGGAAATAAATCAAGTTGGCTGCCAGACTGACGGGGGCAAATATCCCGACCCCGGGAGTGATTTTTTCATTGAGGTAATAAAATCCATACAGGAAAAATGATATGCTTAAAATCGCCGCCGGCAGCAGATTGGGATTCTGAAAAATCGATTCGAATTTTTGCATTCGATCCGAAATAAATTTGAGAAAACTCCCGACAAACCCGCCAGCGATTAACCCGGTTGCTAAATACAAAAGAAAAAAGAAAAGGTAGGTGCGAACACTTATTTCCGCATAAATCGAGCTTAAAAGCCATTCAAAAATGAAAAAAATGAGTGCACTAAACACCCCCAGCAACATTCCCTGTAGCATGGAAGCAGAAAAGTTTTTGGCCATTCAATCTCCTGAAAATATCCTTTGTGAAATCTATTTTAGTAATTGACCGAAAAGACCATATTTTTCACCCACAATGGAGTCGAAGTGATAAACTCTGCGACCAAAGAATCTTTTCCATGGAGTCAATTTGTTCAGAAAACGAACCCTTTGTACGAATTCATCCCTTTGGCATTTTCGAAAATTTGGTTGTATGAGATTCTTCGTCGCTGCGCTCCTCAGAATGACAAAATGGGGACTTTTCGTTCAATCACTATTTAATATACCCCAAAGCCCGCAGCCGTTCTTCGGCGGCTTTGGTGAGCTTTTGCTCTTTGTGTGTCTGTCTGTTCGTGTTGAGCCACTGGATTATTTGACCGCGCAAATCTCTGGCGATATCTGGATACAACTCCACCAGATTATTTTGCTCTCTCGGATCGTTTTTTAGATCGTAAAGTTCTTCTGGTGCGATAATATACCCATCTCCCTGATCCGCGTCGCTGCGGGAACAGAAAGTATGGTAATTGTCCGGGTTGTAAATGTATTTCCACTCCGGCGTCCGAATTGAAAAAATCGCTGAAGAGCGCTGCCCAAAAGCCGCCCGCCAATCGCCATTGCTTCCTTCAAAAAGCATTGTTAACGCGCTGCGGCCTTCAAATTCCGGGCGCAACGGTACTTTGAGCAATTCCAGAATCGTCGGGATGATGTCGATGCTTTCAATTTGATTGTCCACGACCTTGCCGGCCGGCACCACGCCCGGGTACTTGAAGATCAGCGGGATGTGCAGCACGCCTTCATACATGGAACAGCCGTGAAAAAAATAGGCGTTGTGCTCATACAACTCTTCCCCGTGGTCCGCGCTAAAAACGATCAGGGTCTTTTCCGACACCCCCATCTCCTCGAGCTTGTCGAGCAGGCGGGCCAGGTAACTGTCGGTGGAGCGGATTTCGGCATCGTACAGCGCGTTGATGTGGGCCAGATCCCGCTCTGGCAATTCTATCTTATTCACGAAAATCGAGTCCAACACTGGCCGGCTGCCATCGTATTGACCGGTGTAAGTAGAATCAAAATAATGCGTGAACGGTTTAGGCGGCGTATAAGGATCATGCGGGTTTTTGTAGTGTACCCACATAAAAAAATTGTCTTCGGCTGGCTCGATTTTGTTCAACCATTCCAACGCATCTCGGGTGACGCTTTTATCCAGATTGCCGATTTCCCCCCCTTTTTTGACGTCAAAGCCGCGATTGGGTGCGTAGTAATAGTTGGCCACGAAAGCGCCGGTTTTGTAACCTGCGTTCTTAAGTATTTCAGCTAAAGTGATATGCTTGCCGTGCAGCGGCCACTGGTTTTTCAAAACGCCGTGAGTTTTAGGATACATGGCCGTCATTATCGAAGTCAAAGACGGCCAGGTCAATCCCTGTTGCGCGTAAACCCGTGAAAACCGGGCGCCGGCGCTCGCTAATTTATCTATAGTCGGACTGGTATCGCGTTCATAACCGTAACACCCCAGACGGTCGGCGCGCAAAGTATCGATGGTGATGAAAACCAAATTGATATTTGCCGGTTTCTGGGTTGAAATCCGCCAGTATGCAAACAAATTGAAGAGCAGAAAAACGGCCACAAAAATGAACAGGCTGATATTGCCGTACAATTTGCCGACTAACTTCTTACCGGGCACCGGGATGACAATTTGAGTTTTGAGCAGGAATTTATACATAGCCACCATCAACCCGGCGCACACCAGGGAAAAGACAAAATTCCCCAGTATCCCCTGCAAAGATAAAATGGCGGGAAACCACTCAGATTTGTTGAGAAAGTAACCGCCGATGAGCAGGACGAGGCTGCCGGCAATCAAAGAGAGGCGGGCCGCGGCGGGGTTTCGAATGTCCAGGAACCAACGGCTGAACCCCGAAACGCCCAGGCCTAAAATCAGCAAAGAAACGAAAGCAACGCCGGTCGAGGCTAATATTTTCTTTGAGAAAATTACCAGAACAAAAACACTCAATCCTTTTTGAATATAGTAGTTTGCAAACCAAGTTTCGTATAAAGCAATTCCGGCGCCGGCGAG
The DNA here is from genome assembly GCA_046757025.1 of bacterium. Lineage (GTDB taxonomy): Bacteria > Zhuqueibacterota > Zhuqueibacteria > Oceanimicrobiales > Oceanimicrobiaceae > JBHHXN01. The sequence continues at coordinate 94,590 of JBHHXN010000001.1, read as the reverse complement.
CAGGCCGATCAACAAGCCCCACCACAAAGTGATTTTCAATTGATGCCAGAAGTTGAAATTCGTGGAAGTTGCCATGATCTACTCGATTCTCCTGATCAGTTTGTTGCTTTAATTTGCTGAAACTTCGACTTTCACTCCAGTAGGCGGTGCGGGTACTTCAACACGCTTACCGCCAGCGTTATACCGAAAAGTAATGGCATCCGCCACGACCAAGCCATTCGCTTTGTTTGAAATCACGACTTTACCGGATTGACCATTATCAAATGAATAAACACCCAAACTGTTCCAGCGGCCCTGGTTTTTACTTTGATCCACTTTTACTACTTTCTGGCCATTTTTATGATAGATGGTGTATGTGACATCCTGCGCCATCTGGTTCTCAATTATGTAACCATGCCATTCAAGCACTTCGTATTCGCCTGGTACCCGGATGTTAGGTTTAAATGTAGCCGTCTGTGAACCGTTGCCACCGTTAATATAAGCATGGGGATACCAGTTCTCGCGACTTCGATTGTTCTGTGCGAAATAATCTCTTCCCTGGTCAACTTGCTGCCAATTTCCCACAAATTTTGCTGGCTTCTGAGTAGGCGTGGTATTAAATTCCAGGTTATCAATGATGATGTCTGCAATCACGATTTTTTGCTCTCTTAGCAAAATAATCCCATCACCGGTGATGAGGTCCTGGCCACCCTTTCTCTGACTGGTCCCAAACAGCTCGACGCTGGTGAATTTTTGTCCGTTATTAAATTGCGGATCCTGGCCTCCCAAAAAACGATAATAGGGACCGTCGTAGCCGGAGACCGAGCGCAAAGCCCCATCATCCACCACTTTGGTCCGTCCGGTGGGATTGGTGATGGACACGCCGTTATCATAAAAACGCACCCAACAGCCGTTGGACAATTCCAGGGCTTCGGAAGTGGGATAGCCTAAATTCACATCGAATTCATCATAGTAGCTGTGATAGTGATGTTCCCCCGCTTCCACAGGATTAAAATTGAAATAACCATCGCCGAGTAACGTGGCTGTTAACATGAACCGCATCAATTTTAAATAATTTTTCGTCGGTCGAACTAAATTGTTATCGCTACCCCACGGTCGCACATCCATCAACAAAATCTGAGGTTTAGGCGCTTGCTTCATAAAATTCTTGTAGGTGCGAATGTAGAAATCCCAACCTAAAATGCCGGAATAGCGTTCTAATTCCAGGCCATTCGCATACTCCCATCCCCATCTCTGGAATTGCCCGGAATTGACCCAGATCAATTTGTCCTGACCAATATGTTTTCTCAAATTGGCAATAAATGCTAACACGCCGTCGAGCCATTTGGATTCAACCCAATTTTTGCCATGTTCATCAAAATCATTTACCCCATTTCGATCCAAATCGATATCTTTGATTCCGTGCGGCTTACCCCAGCACCAGTCGCTGCCAATGCCATCAAACACGCTGAGGTCGGTGTAGTTCACCAGCCATTGCGGATGATCTTCATAATAGGCCTTTCCTTTTACTTTGGGGCAAAGTATGGACATATCGATGAGTTTGCCCCAGCTTAGATCGATGATGTTTCCTTTTGAATCCCGCGCCAGCCAGGCATCTGGAAGCTGATTTCTTCGTTTCATGCCTTTGGTGTTTGAAGACCACTCATCCGTAAAAATCACGTAGCAGTTTGGGTTCAGCGCCTTGATGCTGCGGGCTTCGCTCGCATTCGCACGTGGAACGATGACCATGTCAAATCTCGCATACCAGTCCGGAGGCGCTTTGCCAAAATGCTGTACCGCAATCCGTGGAAAGGTGTGTGTGCTCTGACTTTGAGCGGTTTGGGTCAACAGACAAACTGCCAACAGTGAAAAAATCAATATTTTTAGCCAGTAATTGTCGAACCTTTGAATCAAAAAAACACACTTGTTCATTATAATCCTCCTTATAAAATTACTCTTTAGAAATCCGCAAAATGAAATTTAGTTGAGGTGCTTCAACCTAAAGAGTCTGTGTGAAAAAGTGATATCGCAGCTAAAAACCCAATGTGCCATTATTGTCATCCCGCAACCGCGAGATCTTTTTAATAAACAACACTTTACTTCAAAACTAAAAAGATTCCTCCTGCCTGTCCCGCAAAGCGGGGAATGACAAAAGCCCGGAAGTTGACTTTTCACACAGGCTCTAAAGGTTGAACACCTTTTTTTGCAGAAGCCTGATTATTCTTAATTTCTCTCCATCCACAAAATCTATTAAACAAGAAGCACAATTTATTGACAACGAAACAGGTTCCTTTAATAAATTGTGCTTTAATTAGCAAACAATCTCTCTATTATTCCCTATGGTTTATTCTGCAGCGAATCGTTCGTCACCAAAAAATTTCCGATGGCGAGGTATTCCAGATGTCCGCATTGAAACGATCGGATGGCGTCGTTCGGTGTGCAGACGATGGGTTCCTCGTGCATATTAAAGCTGGTGTTGACAATCGTCGGGATGCCGGTAATTTTATGGTATTCTTTTAAAATGCCATAATAGCTGGGATTGGTTTGTTCATCGATGAGCTGGGGCCGGGCGGTGCCATCCACGTGTACCGTCGCCGGCGATGCCTTTTTCATGTAATCGGTGCAATCGAAGGTAATGGTCATAAATTTTGCCGGGTAGTCGGCGCCTTTCAGATTAACATAACATTTATCGGCGTATTCCGCAAGGGTTACGGGCGCAAAAGGCATAAATTCTGTGCGTCCTAATTTTTTGTTCAACCAGTCATTCACGGTTGGATCCGTGGCAGCATATAAAATAGAACGGTTCCCCAGCGCACGGGGACCGTACTCCATTTTGCCATTAAAACGGGCCACGACTTTGTTATCCGCCAAGAGTTGAGCGATTTTTTCTTCGATATTATCGAAATATTCATAATTTAACTGGGCTTTTTTCAGCTCGGTCTCAATTTCTTCTTTTGAATATTCGGGGCCGAAATACATATCCTGCACCGGGCTGCCCAAACTGCCGTTGGTGGTGATATCATAGTGCAGTGCCGCCCCCACCGAAATGCCGCCGTCCGTCATGTTCGGGAAAACGTAAATGTTGTTGATGCCTGGTATCTCAAACAGTCGTTGATTTAATTTCACGTTGCTAAAAGTACCGCCGGCGACCACCAGGTTTTCAATTTTATATTTTTCATAGGCGTTTGTTGCCAGCTCAACAAATACTTCCTCTAACCGGCGCTGGAAAACCGCGGCAATATCTTCGCGCGAATAGTCCGCTTGCAGTTGGCGCATCAAAGAATTTTTAAAGAAAGGAAATTTTTTGTGCCACATCTTTCCAATCATGAAAGGACAGTACAGTTTCAAACCCTTCACTTTCAGCATATCTTTAATTTTGTCATACGCAGGAGATTCGGCGTTGCCATAGGCCGCCAGTCCCAGTATTTTCCCTTCATGACGATTGGCTTTAAAGCCCATCCACGTGGTTAAATTGGCATAGTAATGACCGATTGAATTCGGATACCAGCTTCTCGAAACCACTTTAATTTTTTTGCCTTCACCAATGGACACCATGTTGCATACAAAATCGCCCCAGTAATCGGCGGTGATGATGAGTGCTTTTTCATAGCCCGAAGTATGAAAAGCCGAAGCCGCGTGGCACACATGGTGCTCCACCCGATGAAATTCCGCCTGCGGGAACAATCGCTTCAACATTCGAATATCGAGATAGTGATTGATCAATACTCTGGGATACGTTTGAAAAATGATGTAACTGGAATACAAAATATGCTTGATAAAATCCACAAAACCGATATCGCTGCCTTTTCTAAAGGGCAGTACGGTGACAGGGTATTTGGTGACGTTTTTAACCACATCCACAAATTTGCTGATCTCCGGAATGACCACGTGTTTCACATCTTCATGAGTTTTTCCGGCCAGCCGCAAAACTTCTTCGATGGATTTGATGGGAAAACCACTTTGACCCTTTACCCGTGTGAGTCTTTCTTCATTTATCGCAGCTAAAATCTTGCCATTCTCAATAATGGCCGCACCGGCATCGTGTTCTTGACTAAAAGACAAAACGCACATTTCAATCGCTCCTTAATTCCTGCAGTATTCTAAATATATTATTTAATTGACCATTGTCCATTTATTTATCGTCATATATTTATCATTTTTAATATTTAAGATTCAAAATTTGTGAGAACAAATAATGCCACGCTGTTGGGTTGTAGTTTAAATTGATATGTAAATGACTGATCATTTGAATTTTCATGCCAGGGTGGCTGAGCATATTCGAGATCATCGGAAGCCGCCAATTTTCGCATTTGAGCTTGACTAATCATTTTCGGTCGCTGCAAGTTTTTCCAGGCAGTGTAAACATTGGAATGCATCTCATCGATTAGATAGTGACGCACCTGAAATCGCTGGAATGGTAAGTTTAGTACGGTAAAACTAACAACCAGAGAATCCGAACGGGCATTTGACTCGTCACGTTCGTTCAGATGATACAACAAAATTTCGACAGACTGGCTGGCATTCTTGGTGGCCACCGCGAAAACGGGATCCCCTAAACGCGCACCCTGCATCAGGGTGATTCGCTCATCAGAAAGATGCCCTAGCATTTCAAAAGCATTGTAAATCGGTCGTTTGAAAACTTTCCGGCCTTGTTTCGATTTCAAACTGACGGCGATACCACGCTGGGATTCAAAATCTTTTTGCACTTGTTGGTCCGACCAATAAACGAATTCAGTGGGTCGATATTGCTTGCCGGCGTTGTCACCCATGTCAAATAGCATTGACACCAATTTCACCAGCCATGCGGCAGTAAAGCGGTTGTTGTTGAATTTGCCTTTTTTTTGTGCACCGAAACCGGTCTCCGTCAAAAGAAAAGGCAACGCCTTCATTTTCTCACGCACCATGGAATGATCGTGTTCAAGCACACGGTCAAGCTTCCATTTCACGGCTTTTTTAATGTTCATCCCTTTGCGGTTTTTTTCGGTGACGTAACCGTACGAGTGGCTGGACACAAAATCGATACGGGAAGCATTAAGCGCCTCCGTGTGGCTATCCTCCAGCAGCACGTGTTCCAGAAGATTGTCAAGGAATCCGCCCGCGCTGGCCGGCCCTCCAATTCTGATACTCGGGCAGGCGGTTTTAGCTCCATAAACCGTGTGATCGTACAGCTTCAAATATTCTTTAAAATCACCCCACGGTTTATTTTCCGCATCTTCTACCCAGAAAAGATAGCCAAGGTCCGGTTCGTTCCAAACTTCAAAATACCAGTTACTAATTTCTTCTTCCCCATAACGGTTTACTAGATGCTTAACCGTTTTGTGCACCAGTTCTTGCCATTTTACGTAGTCATTGGGAGGCGAGATGTTAGCTCTTCCCCATTTCTGCCGTCGTTCAGGAATCGAAGCCAGGATATCCGGCATAAATCCAAATTCCACTATGGGACGCATGCCCAATTTCAGAATCGTATCAAATACACGATCTGCGGTTGTCCAATCACAAAGGAGGTTACCCGCAGCGTCCAGACTGACTTTAACACAACCTTCTCCCCAGGGCGGCTGTCCATCGCTAAACAGGTTGTGTGCGCGAAGATAACGAAAAGCCCCTTTTAAGCGCGAATTACTATCCCGAATCATCTCAAATAACTGGCGATTGGGGCCATTTAAAATTCCATTTTTAAAAGATTCGTATCCGATATTGCCCCAGAATCGCTTATACTTTCCCTGCGACTGCGCCGCGTCAAAAGTCAAGTGCCAGTCCAGTTTGTTTTTTTTCAGGTCCGGAACACGGCCATTTGCGGTATCTTTTTTATTATGCGAGCGCGTCAGATTGTATTTCACCTCAGCAATTTTTTGTGCAGCGGTGTACAAAGTTTTGTGCGACTTGATATATTTTTTGACATAGTACTTGTTTTGATAGGCTAAAAAAACCGCAATGCCGCAAACAACCAACAGCGCAACCAGAATTTTTAATAACTGTTTCGGTTTAAACATAACTATCCGACTGTGACTTTATGAGTCCCATTTTGGTATTTTGGGTGCATAGCTTCATTTACTACATCCATCACTTTTCGGGCGTTTTGCTCCCAACTGTACTTCTGTAAAATTGTCTGCCGTCCATTTTCACCGATTCGATTTCGAATTGCGGGATTTTGAATCAGCAAGGCGGTTTTATCGAAAAAATCCATAAGTTCGTCTGGTTCATAAAGCAGACCATTCTCACCATTTCGAATCAATGTGGAAATTTGTCCCACATTGCTCGCCACGATGGCTTTGCCCGCAGACAGGTACTCAAAAATTTTCAAAGGCGAAAAATAAAAAAAGTCCATGCGGGGATATGGCGCCAGCACGATATCCATGGCCGCGACGTACGTTGGCACGGCCTCATGAGGAACATAGCCGGGAAAAATGACTTTATCCTCTACACAATTTTTTTTTGCGAATTCCTCAGCTTTTTTTCTTAGCGGACCGTCACCCACCAATAAGTACACAACTTCTTGAAATTTTGCGCACGTAAATTCTATCAATTTTAAGATATTTTTGATGCCGTGCCAGTAATGAAATGAGCCCACAAACCCTAAAACCAATTTGCCATCCAGGTTGTATTTCTGTTTTACAAAAAGCGCTGAAATGTCCGGACTGAATCTATCGGTGTTGACGCCATTTGGAATGACGCGGATTTTTTGCTCCGCAATCCGACATTTCACAAAATATTGCTTCAGGGGCTCTGAAACCGTGATAATTTTATCAGCTAATTTCATGTTCAGCTTTTCAATCCAAAACGGTATGAAGGGCACCTGCCAAACATCCTTGACTAAATTCTTTCTCTCATAAGCATGCGGCGAATTGACCTCTAAAACCACTGGAATATGTTTCAACCTGGCGGCAATCGGCGCGGAAAAATTCAACATGTTATAGCGAATGAGTAAAACATCCGGCTTTTCCTCGGTTAATATCTTCCACTCTCGAAAGAATAAAGGGATATTTCGCAAAACCTGATTTAATTGTCCAACATATCGTTTCAATCTTTTCTTGAGCACCTGTCTAATTCGTCCGGATATGGGCATTTTTCCGTTGGTCGAAACAGGCATCGGATTCAGATTCACCGATTTAATTTCATAACCACAAGCCCGCATGGCGGTTACAAATTCATTGACATGCACATTGGCCCCCACAGAGTCCTGCCGACTGTCGTAGAGATAATTAAAATACAGAATTTTCATTGGTCGCTTTCTGCCGTAACGAGTTTTGGTTGCACAGGCGATTTGGGTCGGACCCCATGCTGGACAATCCGAGTTTCAATGGCGAATTTATCTTTGTTCTGAACATAGATATCTTTGACGCGCATGGCCAGCACGCGCGCCAGCCCTTTTACCGTGCGAATGCTTTCCAGATTTTCCCAGACCAGCTCAAAATCCGGCACCGCACAGTGTACGGTCATTTTGCTCCCGGAATGAGAGAGCATCAGTTTCTCCCGCTGTATTTTATATTCAAACTTGTCCGTAACCACAGGAAAATTAAAAAAGCGCAGCTCTTTGATATGCATGTCCGCAAGAAATAGCAGTGAATCAAAAATATGAATTTCGTCATCTAAAAGCTGAATTACGCGCTTGACTGTACCAATCCGGTACTCCAATAAACAATGGATTTGATCGTCTGTGCTGGACTGAAGCGGCGCGGGGCAGCCGGCCGGCGTGTAGATTTTCTTTTCCCTGGCAATCAAAATGGGCGCCATAAAATTTTTCAGAATATTTTCATCGCCAAATTTTTTGCCAAAAGTTTCCGGTGTGGGACCGCCGGGACAGGAATAGAGCCAGCCAATATTTTTTACCCAGATATGACACGGACTTAACCCAACTTCGGATGAATAATGCGGCAGCCCCTTACCGACCGCCACAAAAAAATTATCGTTGGAGATAAAAGCAAAGTTTGAGCTTGCAACTTTTGGCGCAGCAGGACTTTTTAACTGGGGTGTCTTTTTTTGCGCGGTCTGCAATTCATGGGCGAAGGCCAGCCAGACACCCAAAAAGGCGTTGTAAACCGTGGTGTGATGATAATCGTACCATGCGCACTGTTCCTGGTCGGGACGAATATTTAAGACCAGTGGAAAATGACCGTTGCACTGAAAGGCGAGCAAATAATCGAAAAGCTTTTTTGCAGCCGTATGGTATTTTTTTTCACCCGTCATCAGCGCAGCAGCGGTTAATGCGTAAATGCCGGCGCCGTACCCGAAAATTTGTCCGTGGCCCCGACCCCAATAATTAAAATCCCCGTCGGGATCGATGAACGGCATAAAAAATTCAATCCCTTTAAGAAATTTATCCCCGACGACTTTTTTACGATTTAACAAATATAAACGGTGTAGCAGCGCCATACCGTAGATGTGGTATTGTATGGGACGGCTGAGGTTTTTATCATCATCAAAACAGCCGTCGGGTTGCTCTCCTTTTAAACATTGTGAATAATGCCATTGGAAAAGAAGATAATCGATCCAGGAATTGAACAGTTTAAACCGTTTATAAAAAGCCAGAGCGCGCATAGCGGCCCAGTTGGACAGTTTATTTTTGAAATTCGATTTCCACTTTTTTAAGGTTTGCTCCCAGGCATAGCGGGTATCTTCATCCAGAACATCCTTCAGAATATCAAAGCATTCGATGAGCGCATAATTTTGAAAATCCCAGTGGTACATCCATTCCGAGTAAACATATTCGTGAGCTGAGGTAAAACGGTGGAATTCAAAGGCCCTGAGTGCTTGCTGCAGATATTTTTCCTCCAAGGTTTGACCGTACAACAGCGCGCTCAACAGCGCAAAATGGCTGGTACTGTAGTGCTCACCCATCACTCTTTTATCTATCGGGTCCCAGATGCCGCCGTAATCGTACACGCGCAATTTCAGCTCATCGCCCTCATTGTCCACCACCTCAAACGCCACATCCTGGCAGCGAAATATCGTGTCCCCGGGCAGCTCTTCCACAACTTTGATGGTACCCTTTTCAGGATGCTGAAGAGGAAACGTGAGCAGATTATCTTGAATTTTGGCTTGAATTTCTTTTTGGGAGATTTGTAAATCCGCAAGCCAGTGCTGGATGTTTTTTGCGACGCTTAAATAATCGACCATGATCAAATGTTGAATGTATCCTTGGAGTTTATCCTCATGTATTTTCGAACGAACTTATTATAGCTCGACACTGCATTGTCATTTATTGCGAATCCGCCACCGGCATTTCTGTCATAATTTTCCGATTATCACGGATGGCGCCAAAATTTGCGCTGGTTTGATTCTTCGCTTCATCTTTCAAGTGCTCACAACGCTCCCAGTCCACCAGACACTTGTAAAGCAAATTCATGTATCTTTTAAACAACCCGGTAGGGAATTTTACCACCAGACGATTCACCAAACCGATTTCAAAAAACGCCGGTACCGCTAAAATTATGGCGCCGCCCAGGTAGTGTTTCCAGGTCAATTTCCCATCTGGCTCCAGATTGTGATATTCCGGCACCGCCAGACCCAACCACTTACGAATTTTAATGGCTGCAAACGCCAATTTTTTCTTAAGATTAATCGTGGGCATCATGCCTGATTTTACCACATTGGGATGCGTGGGCTCGATATAAAGGATTCCGTCGTCGGTTAATTTTTTGATGATGTCCGAACCCTTTTGCGTGCGGGTGATGATGTACGACCAACCCTTCTTAAAATCGTCTCGCACCAGGCCGTCATCCCGCCACTCGTCTCCGCACACGATGTCGCCAAATTCGGACATGGCGTCGGTACAGGTGGCGCAGCGTTCCCTTTCGAACAGGGCGTGTGCCCAGAAAAAATCCTGCACCGGATGAATCATGTTGTTACTACCATCTTTTTTGATAACGTTGAAGCCGCCGGGCCAGGTATCGTCGCGATAGCGAATCTCTTTGATTTCATCAAAATTTTTAACCCCCGCGCGTCTGATTAAAAATGTGGTGTTGGTAAACGACGGATGGAATCCGCATATCAAGCCGATTTGCAGCACGATTCGTTTCCGTACCCGGGGCATTTTCTGCTGTGCCAGTCGAATGCCGTGAATGTGACACGGCAGAGCCACCACGGCGAATCGGCCTTCCTGTTTCATGATTTCCTGAATAATGACCCCGACTGGCACAGGAATATATTTCGATTGCTGCGAAGCCAGCACCTCTTCTCTGGTGCGGGCGATGTAAACTTTCGGCTCCAGCGGACGCTCTTCGTGCATTTTAGTGACCACGGCGCCGTCGATCTCCCCGCTTTCCAAAAGCGCGATCAGGATGGCGGAAACGATGCCGCCGGAGGCGCCGGACTGACGGATATCTTCCCAGTTGGCGTAACCGCTCAAAATTTCTCGATAATATCCCAAGTCTTTATCAGCCGGCACTTCTCCAAAAGTTTCTTGCTGTAAAGCATTCCAATCAAATTCTTCCCCCGGGCAAGCAATGTGGCAGAGATCACAGTCGGTACACAATGAACGATGGAAAATTGGGAACAACCCTTTTTTAGCATGCTGTTCAATGGTGATGGCATCCACCGGACAAACGCCGACACAGACTCCGCATTGATGGCAATTGCCGTTGTGAAGAACGTGCTCGATATCCATTTATCTTAAAACTCCACGCGTCGAAATCAATTCAATATGTCGTAATTAGTGATTGAACGAAAACTATTAATAAAGTTGTCATTGCGAGGCGTTTTTGGCCGAAGCAATCTCATGCCGTGCCTAATAGTGAGATTGCTTCGCTGAGAAACGCTCGCAATGACATGAATAATCGAGTTTTCGTTCAGACACAAATTAGTTAAAATTACAGCCGATAATTAAGCACGGACTCATTACAATCCCGTAAGCTTGTTTCAAAAATGTACACGTGTTGCCAGTTGGTCATTTATTTGTTTGAGCCACGAATTGGTTTGAACATATTATAGAAACTGAGAAGCTCGTCTTTTGAATAAATTCTGACCAAAAACATCAGGCCTAAATTGACAGGCACGGCAGCTCCCAGTACTATAAATAATGAAAAATCAATCATTAACCATAGAATCCAAGCGGTTCCTACATTGACTACCACAATTTTTGGCCACAGCCGGAAAAATGGCGGTTTAACCATATATCGGCTGACGTACCAAAAATGAAAAGTAAAAGTCAAAAATTCTGACATGAGTGTAGCAAATGCTGCGCCAACAAAACTGTACTTTGGAATCAGTACAAAATTCAATAGCACGTTCATCAGGGCGCTGCCTGCCACCACTTTGGCGGTGAACCCCTGTTTGCCGGCCGCACGCGTGCTGTGCGTCATCACCGTTCCCACCGCATAGATGGCGGTGGACCAAACTAATATCCTGAGCGCCTGCGCTGCAGCGTGGTATTCTTCTCCAAACAACAGAAGAATGATTTTATCGGAAAGCACAAACAGAACCGTGGCCATGGAGGTGCCCGCGGCAAACATGAATTTAAAGGTTTTTTGAAACAGCAAAGCAAACGCTTCTTTGTTGGATTTGTGATAGGCAGACAGGGCGGGATAAACCGCGCGCATGATGCCCATGGGCAGAACCATCATAGCAAAGATCAGCCGATAGGCCACGTTGTACCAGCCCACCACGGCGTCGCCTACCATCAGGGACAGCATGGTGCTATCCACGTAAGTGTAAATCATGGAGAAAAATCGCGACACACCGAAACCGGCGCCTTCCTTTAACAAATATCTGGTCAGTTTTTTCTCAAAGGAAATTTTGACTGGCACAAATCTCAACGCTACCATCGCTACGCTGTATATTATTTTCAAAGAACGAGAGATCAAATAAACCCAGGCGAGCTGTAAAAATCCGCCGCCAAGCAGAAGCACCACGACACCGATGAGGGTGTTTGAAACGCTCAAAATCAGGGAACCCGCAGCCTCGTATTTCATTCGTTGAAAGCCCTGAAACACAGTGGAAAAAAAATCCGCGAACGAGCCGGCGATCAACGACCCCCCGACGATGTAAACCGTCAACAGCACCTGAGATGGTTTGTTGGTGAATTGCGCCGCGAAGTAGATACAAAGAAAAGTCAAACCGGCCAGCAGCAATTTTAGAACCAATCCATTCCCCAATAATTTCTGCGCATCCTCTGGTTTGCGGGCAATTTCACGAATGAGAAGCTGGTGCAATCCAAAATCCGCTAAAATCAGGAACAGCGAACCGAAGGCAATGGCGAAAGCAAGTTTGCCAAAATCGGCGTCGCCCAGGATGCGGGCGGCAAAGATTACCAGCACGAACCGCATGGCGCGGTCGGTAATTTCAGCGAATAAGATGAGCAGGGAATTAGAAGTGACTCGACTGATTTGCATCAAAATTTAGTCTTACAGGTTGCGGGTCAGGCGCCGTTTGCCGAGGATGAAATCAACTCTTCGTACCACGAAAACATTTTGTGGTAGTGAAACTCCGGCTCGAACTCCTTTTCGGCTTTGGCGCGGGCCTGATGCCCGAATTCCTTGACGAGCTGCGGATGAGTGATGAGGTGATTGATGTGAGCGGCCAGTTCATCGGCGTTGCCTGCCTCAAAGTGGTAGCCGTTTTTATCGTGATCGATCAACTCCGGAATGCCTCCCATGCGCGCTCCGATGACCGGCTTGCCCAGGGCAAACGATTCGTAAATCACCAGCGGGGAGTTATCGTACCACTCTGAAGGTACGATTACAAATTGGCAGTTTTGGATCAATGACTTAAGCTCGCCGCCACTCTTTACGCCATCGAATACAACATGATCGAGATTGTATTTTTGCACGAAAGCTTCCAGCGCCGCACGCTCCGGGCCATCGCCAATTATCCGAAGCTGTGTTTGGCTGACCTGCTGCATAGCCTTCAGCAAAGTCGGCACGCCTTTTTCTTTAGCCAATCTGCCAAAATACACGATGTAGTTGTCAAAAGAAAAATGCGGGGGATAATTGTCCAATTTCAGGGTGTAAAACAAATGCCGAATTTTACCGTTGCCCACCCCCGCCTGTTTCATCTTTTCTCCAATGAAACGACTCGGCGTGTGAAAGAGATCGATGTTGTTTTCATAGATTTTCATGCTGCGGTGTAAAAAGCTCTCGAGACTTATAAGCGCCCCGGCCAGTCGAGAATCTTTGTGGCATTTTTCAAAAATAGGGTGGATAAAATTGCCAGTCAAACATTTCTCGCAGATCGTAGTTTTACCCATGTTGTAGAGACGGTAATTGGGACAAACGAGTTTGTACTGATGAATCGTTTGCACCACTGGAATCTCATGCTTTTTCAGCACGTGCAAAATGGAGGGCGACAACTGGTGATCGATCATGTGCAGATGGGCAAGAGCCGGCTTTTCTTTTAAAATCAGTTTTTCGAGCCGTTTTTTAGCATGCAAAGAGTAAAGCATGCGGCCGGTGATTTTTGGCAATGCCCGGGCTTTTTCAAAAAATGAAGAGAACTCGTATTCGATGTTATCGACAAAATGTTCTTCATATTCAGACTCAAAATTATCCGGATGTTTCATTGAAAACGGAATCACTGTATGGCCTTTGTGCTCTAAAACATCCTTCAATTCAAAATAATAGCGTTCAGCCCCGCCTTTAATAAAATAATATTTGTCGATCATCAATATTTTCATTTCTTAGCGCCATTTTTAGGTGAAGTAGATGGAATCTGCTTTTTATTCGGTATGACATTTTCAATGGATAACATTTGCGCCGACTGTTTTTGCTTTAACGAGTGAGTTAATTTTTGATTGTCCCGATATATTTTTTTCAGTGAAACGATGATACCCAGGATGATCCAGAACATAAACTTGATTTCATAGTGCTGATATTCCGGGCCGAAATTCACCAGCACCAGAAATGCCCACAAACTGCAAAGGCATCCCAGTGCCGCGGCAAACACGAATCGGTCGTTGCGGCGCAACATGGCATAACTTTCGCGAATGCTGGTTATTATCAACATCAAAAAGAACAATAACCCGGGGATACCGGTTTCGGCAGCAAGTCTCAAATAGGTGTTGTGTACCGGGTGCCAGAATTTAAAATGATCGATTTGGTGAAATTTATAATTATGCAGGCCTACGCCAAGAATAAAGTTCTCTTTGATGACATCCAGTGCAATTTCGATCATGACGAGGCGGTACTTACCGGTCGCGCCGGTTTCAAAGCGCAGCAAGATCATATCCCAGAATCCAACGACCAGCGCCACGACCACAATCAAAGCCAACAGAAGGGTCAGCACGTATTTCGGTTTGAGTAGATTTTTTACCGCCAGAAGACAAACAAAAATGAAAGAGCTTACGATAAAACCTGTCCACGCAGACCTGGAAAAGGACAGCAAAAGCGCCAGGATCCCAAATAAGGCTGCCGCACCATAAAAAAATTTCTCACGCTTTTTTAATTCAAAAATAAACAGACTCAACGCGATGGGAATTTGAAGCGCTAACCAGGCGCCGAATTGGTTGGGGAAACCGATGGTGCCTCGCACACGGGTTACACCGGCCATTCTTCTCTTGGAAACCGCGCCCAAAAATTCCAACCCCAACGAACTGCCCGTAGTATATTGCACGATACCTAACAATCCCTGAAACGCCACACCCACAAACATCCAGCGAAACATCCAGTTGAGGTCTTCTCGAGTTCGAACGTGATTGATGATATACAAATAGATCAAAAAGGCTTTGAGAATTAAATAGATTCCAATGCCTGTGATGGTGAGGGCGATGGCGTTGATGGCGGAAAACAACGTCCAAAGAAGCAGCAGCACAAACGGAAAACTCATTTTGCCCCAAAATATGCGCCGCCTTGAAAATCCGTTGCTTTCCACAAACCAGATGATGTACAGAACCGCTAATAATACATCGTACGCATAAATGAGGTCCGCTTCGATGAGGTGGGTGTAAAATGTGCCGAGGTTAAACGGCAAACAGATAATCAATGCCGCAAAGAGTCTTTTCTTTAGTTTTTTCATTCGGGACCATTGGATGCCGTTGCTATTTTCATGAATCGACCATTTTGAATCTTTATTGAATTCCCCATCCTTTGCGTATCCTGATTAGTTTTTTAAAACAGACTCACAAAACTTCAAAAATACGTGTTTTTAAATTTGCAGGTCCGATCGCTTCGTAAATGAGTTTCAAACCGGCAACCGGTTCACTCGTCTCCAGTAAAAAGCTGATCTCAGGATACGATTTTTTGTATCGTTCATTCACTACAATATAATTCACATGCCGATATTTTGCGTATTCCAGCACACGTTCAATATCATTCCGCGGGATGGTTACCGACTGCGTGATATTATAATTGCCCGCATAAAAATCCACTGCGTGATTGCGACTCATGATAATTTTTTGCCCGCTGCGGTGTTCTTTTAACCACAAGCCGGCCTTTTTTTGTTCAATGGGTTCAGCCCAGACGTCTTTTGTCTCTGATGTTCGCGCCAGTACGCGCGCCGTTTCAGGCAAAAATGAAACGATTAAAAACAAACACCCAATTAACAGAGAAGATAATAACGCGGCGTTCAACTTATTGCGTTTTGAAAATTTTACCAGCGACAAATTAGTCGATAACCAGTCGTGAATATGCAGCACACCTTTGCCGATCCACAATGTACAAACCGGCCACAAAGGTGTGAAATATCTTAAAGTGATGTGAAAGGCAGGTATGAGAGCCAGCCAGAAAAAAGCGATGAAACTCAACAAATACAAGTACACTTTTCCCTGCTGTGGCTGCCACGAAGACCCCAGCAGGCCGACACCAAACAACAGGAGCGGCAGCGTGGTAAACAACTGCGGAATGGCACTGGCAAACACATCCGAAACGTTTTTGATGTATTTGATCACAAACGGCTTAAGGGTCACTTCTCGCACCGGTTTTTTCCAGCCGTCTGTCGCTCTCAGAAAATCACCCTGGTGAAAAATGCGGTCGATGGGTACCGATTTATTTTCCGCGTCCAGCGAACGAAAGGGATCGCCGCCTTTGACAGCGGGTGCTTCCATTTGCAGGTTAGCTGCGGCTTTGGTACTAAAGGTCCAGGCACCAGTGGTCCTTTTTAAATAAAACAAATACGGTGCCGAAACCACCAAAAATCCCGCAAGCAGAGCGGCCATCAGCCAGACGATGCGCAGCGGCCGGATTAAAAACAGCTTGAACAAAGAACCCGCTACAATCCAGAGCACTAAAAGCAAAAAAAAGCCAACTCCTTGCGGATGGGCAAGATAAGCCAGTCCACTGCAGATACCCGCCAACAAAGCCCTACCAGTGGAATAGTCTTTCAACATGCGCAGTCCTGTGTAAATGGCTAGAATCGCAAACAGCATATAAAGCGGCTCGGTTAAAATCTGAGTGGACTGAAATGCTAACGGTGGGAAGACTGCAAAAAAGCCGGCGGCCACAAAACCGACTCGTTTATCGAATACTTCTTTGCCGAGAAAATAGATGGGAATCACCAGGAAGGCCCCGGCCACAACAGAAACCAATCTGCCCGCCAGCTCGAAATTACTGAAAAAATGACAAAAGAAGGAAATGAACCCTGGCAGCAACGGTGACCAGTAAGGATGCAGCACCTCGGACAATCCATTTAAATAGCCGCTCACACCCAATTTTAAATAATTAACCTCATCAAATGCGACGGAAAATCGGAACGGGAGTAAAATCAGCCTGAAAACAAATCCAACGATTAATAGGCCCGGAACAGTGGCCAGGTCTTGTTTTTTTGAGTCGTCTTTTTCAGCCAAGGTGTGTGTGGGTTACTACCTTAATTATCTATAATCACGAGTTTAAATCACAGTCGTCTTAAAAAAGCGTATAAATAAATGGAGCCAGCGCGCTGCCTTCGGTTAACACGATGAGCGAACCCAGCAGCAGTAAAATGAGGATGATAGGCGTCAGCCACCATTTTTTTCTGGATAGGAGAAATTGTCCGAACTCCTTCATAATTGAAAATTTACCCATGTATCCTCCTAAAATAGTTTTTCATATTTTTGGATGTTTATTTCCTGGTTCTCGCGAACTGTCCAGTAGCTTGAAATATTTTTGTCTATTTTCTGGTCCAACAGGTCTTTACCAATCAGGCGCATGAAAAATGCAATAGGCGTTATCGCTAAATAATACAGCAAACTCAAAATGACCCGTGACATCACCCATCCGATGAGCAACGCCAGACCCATCCAAATTTTATAGATGCCTTTTAATATTTTCGGTGCAATCAGACCTGAAGTTAAAAATATTACAGCAATACCCCAGAGCCAGAACGCTTTTTCAGGCTTGGATCCCAGAAAGAAAATAAGTAATCCAAGCACGAAAAACGCCGGGGCCATGGTCAGTCCAAACTTGCGCAGAGCTTTTTTGTCCTGCTGCAGCTTATTGATTTCTTCAAAGATTTCGGTAATAAAACTCATTTCAATCCAACTCAAAGGTTTCTTGCCAGTCGATGTCGTCTTTAAACTCGGGCTGTTGGGATTTTTCCAGCAAATAGGAGCCCATGCTCAGATAATCCATTTCCGTGCGCATGAAGCATTTGTAGGCATCCAGAGGGGTGCACACGATGGGCTCCCCGCGCACATTAAACGAGGTGTTGATGATCACCGGGCAGCCGGTTTTGGCTTCAAAGGCAGAGATGAGCCGATGATAAAGCTCATTGGTCGTCTTGTGGACGGTCTGGATGCGAGCCGAATTGTCAACATGGGTGACGGCTGGAATTTCAGAGCGCGCTACCTGCAATTTTTCTAATCCGCGGAGATTTCGTTCCGAGGGATTGAGCCGTCGCTGTTTTTCTTTTCTAATCGCTGCGACTAACAGCATGTACGGGCTCGGCCGGTCGAGCTCAAAATAATCCGATGTGCGCTCGTGCAAAACCGACGGTGCAAAAGGCCGGAAGCTTTCGCGGTATTTGATCTTTAAATTCATGACTTTCTGCATTTTGGGCGAGCGGGCATCTCCGAGAATGGAACGGCTGCCCAGCGCTCTGGGGCCAAACTCCATGCGCCCCTGGAACCATCCCACTACTTTTTCCTGCAGCAGCAATTCGGCAATTTTTTCAGGAACCTCCTCGAAAGTGAGTTTTTGGTGTGGAATGCCATGCTGTTCCAGGAATTTCTGCAGCTCATCGTCGCGGTACTCGGGTCCGAGATAAGAGCCTTTCTGAAGGCTGTCATCCCCTGTAGCTTTCCGTTCGTTTTGCAGGTACTGATACCAGGACAACAGCGCCGCCCCCAGTGCGCCGCCGGCATCGCCGGCCGCGGGCTGAATCCAGATGTCGTCAAACGGTCCCTCTCGCACAATTCGGCCGTTTCCCACGCAGTTCAGAGCCACGCCGCCGGCCAGGCACAGATATTTTTCACCGGTTTGCTTGTACACATGATTTGCGGTTTTCAGCATGATCTCTTCGGTCACTTCCTGCACCGATCGCGCCAGGTCCATCTCGCGCTGGGTAATTTCAGATTCGCGCGCACGCGGCGGCCCGCCAAACAACGCATCGAAACGGCCGTTGGTCATGGTCAGGCCGGCGCAGTAATTGAAATACTCCATGTTCATGCGAAACGAGCCGTCGGCCTTGATGTCGATCAAATTGTCCAAAATGGTTCGCACATATTTGGGCTCGCCGTAAGGGGCCAGACCCATCACTTTGTATTCGCCGGAATTCACTTTAAATCCAGTATAATAGGTAAATGCCGAATAAAGCAAACCCAGCGAATGTGGAAATTTTAATTCTGCCAAAATGCGGATTTGATTATCTCGACCAGTTCCAAAGGAGGTAGTAGTCCACTCCCCCACGCCGTCCATGGTGATGAAGGCGGCGCGCTGAAACGGGGAAGGATAAAATGCCGACGCCGCGTGCGATTCATGATGCTCCGGGTAGAGGATTTTGCCATCGTAACCCATCTCTTTGTGAATGAGATCGGGAATCCACAATTTACGTTTGATCCACAGTTGAATGGCCATCAAATATGAGCGAATGCCCCTGGGAGCGTACGCCAGATACGACTCCAGAATGCGCTCAAATTTCAAAAACGGTTTATCGTAAAACGCCACGTAATTTAGTTCGTTTACGGAAATTCTACCATACTGCAAACAATAATTTATGGCGTTGATGGGGAAAGCCTGATCATGCTTTATGCGCGTAAATCGCTCTTCCTGTGCCGCAGCCAGGATTTCGCCATCCCGCACCAGGCAGGCGGCGCTGTCATGATAAAAACAAGAAATTCCTAAAATATTCATTTCGTGCAACTATTTAGTGATTGACCGAAAACAGCCATTACCTGTCTTTCCTGCATGTTTTTAGTAGGAATCTCCTGCCTGAAATGAGGGGATTCCTGCACAAAAGATCGCAGGAATGACATTAAGAATCGGGTTTACACTCAATCATTATTTAGTTTTTGGCCTTGAGCTTGTTGATTAAGATATTTATCATTTTTTTTCTATATTAAACTCATCGAAAATGACTTCTTAAGTCCTATTTTCAAACCTTCCAGGTTTTAAAAACCTGGAAGGTTTCGTAAACTCGTTTAACGCTGGCAATCCCACCTTCCAAAATATATTGAGTTCCAAAATCACTCATGTTGTGTAGCCAATTTACCAAATACCCAACAGCCAAAAGCGAATAGCCAATAGCTAAATAGGTTTTTCTATTTCGTTAATGACTCATTCTGGTATATTAGAAATGCATTAAGAACCATGTTTTTTATACTAATAAATGATTGTGTTAATATCAATTAAATTCGTACTCTCTCCAGCTTTTTATGTGTAATTCTGTAAAATCTTTTCTGAATATGGCTTCCACAAATCTGCGGGCAAGCTGGAGATTGGTGATGAGCGGAATGCCAAAATCCACGGCTTTGCGGCGGATGATGTAATCGTTGGTCAACTCTTCTTCCTGAAAATTTTTCGGAATATTGATGACCAGATCGATTCGTCGGCTGCTCAAATATTCCAAAACATTGGGGCTCTTTTTCTCCAGTGGCCAGTGTAAAATCTCGGACGCGATATCGTACTGCTTCATAAATTGCGCTGTGCCTTTGGTGGAGTAGATTTTTACTCGCATCGCAGCGAGCATTTTCGCGCTGGAAACAAATTCCGCTTTATTTTCAAGCGGCCCGGCCGAAATCAAAATAGTTTTGATGGGCAGCTTAAATCCCACCGACAACAGCGCTTTCAAAAAGGCTTCTTCGAAATCGTCGCCCAGGCAGCCCACTTCGCCGGTGGAAGCCATTTCAACTCCCAGCGTGGGATCGGCTCCCTGCAACCGTGTGAATGAAAAATGCGGCGCTTTCACCCCCACGTACTCCAGCTCCATGAACGATTTATCGATTTTGGGTACGGTTTCGCCCAACAGCACGCGGGTGGCTATGTCGATAAAATTGATTTTATAGACTTTCGAAACAAATGGGAAACTACGCGATGCCCGCAAGTTGCATTCGATGACTTTGACGTCGTTATTTTTAGCGATTAACTGCATATTAAAGGGACCGGTGATTTGCAGGGCTTTAGCAATTTTTCTCGATATGTTGCGTATCTGGCGAATGGTTTCAATATATGTGCGCTGGGGCGGCAGCACCAGCGTAGCGTCGCCGGAATGCACGCCGGCGTTTTCCACATGCTCCGAAATGGCGTAAACCACCAGCTCGCCGTTTTTTGCCACGCCATCGAATTCGATCTCTTTGGCGTTTTCTAAAAATTTGCTGATCACCACCGGATACTCCCGCGAAATGTCCACCGCGCGTTCCAGAAATTTCGTCAGCTCTTCATCCGTGGAAGCCACCCCCATGGCGGCGCCGCTCAAAACGTAGGAAGGTCGCACCAGCACCGGGTACCGTACTTGTTTGGCGAAGGCGATGGCCTCTTCGATGGAAACCAGCTCCCGCCACTCGGGCTGATCGATGTTCAACTGATCCAGCAGCGTGGAGAACTTGTGCCGGTCTTCGGCGTTGTCGATATTTTGGGAAGAGGTACCGAGGACTTTCATACCGGCCTGATGTAATTTCAAAGCCAGAATATTCGGAATTTGTCCCCCCATGGAAATGAGAATACCCAGCGGCTGCTCTTTCTCGTAGATCTCTGCAATGGTCTCAAAACTCAGCTCATCAAAATACAGCCGGTCGCATTCATCGTAGTCGGTGCTTACAGTTTCGGGATTGTAATTGATGAGAATGGTCTGATATCCCAGCTTGCGCAGGGTCATTACCGCGCTCACACAGCACCAGTCAAACTCCACCGAGCTGCCAATGCGGTAAACCCCGGAACCCAGAACCATAACGGATTTCTGCTCCTTAAATTCAACATCATCGGAGGTGCCGTTGTAGGTCAAATAAAGATAATTGGTCTGCGCTGGATATTCCGCCGCCAGCGTGTCGATCTGCTTGACACACGGCTTGAGACCGTAATTTTTACGCATCCGTTGCACTTCTAATTCCGTGCATTTTAGAATTTTGGCAATTTGATAATCCGAGAAGCCGGCGCGCTTGGCTTCTAACAAAGTCCCGCGCGGGCACAGACCGTGGACATATTGCTGCAGGGAAGATTCCACATCCAGAATGTTCTGAATTTTATAGACAAACCATTTATCAATATTGGTCAGCTTGTGAACTTTATCGACGGTAAACCCGCTTTTCAATGCCTGCACCACCGCGAAGATGCGTTCATCCGTGGGGTTCAGCAGCTCGCTCTGCGGATCGTCATATTGCAGGTGGTCGTTGCCGGTAAGCCCGAACACTCCGATATCCAGCATGCGCAGCGCTTTTTGCAGCGCTTCCTCGAACGAGCGCCCAATGGCCATGACTTCTCCCACCGATTTCATGCCGGAGCCAATTCGAGTGGAAACATGATGAAATTTCTTCAGATCCCAGCGGGGTATTTTTACCACGACATAGTCCAGTGCCGGCTCAAAACAAGCCATGGTGGTTTGCGTGATGGAATTTTTCAAATCGGTCAGGCCGTAACCCAGAGCTAATTTGGCTGCAATGAAAGCCAGCGGGTAACCGGTGGCTTTTGACGCCAGCGCTGAGCTGCGCGACAAACGCGCGTTGACTTCAATGACCCGGTAGTCGCCGGTTTCCGGATCGAGAGCGAACTGAATGTTGCATTCGCCGACAATGCCGATGTGCCGCACCACGCGAATGGAAATTTCCCGCAAGCGATGATATTCGTGGTTGTTTAACGTCTGACTCGGAGCGACCACGATGCTTTCGCCAGTGTGAATCCCCAGCGGGTCAAAATTCTCCATGTTGCACACCGTAATGCAATTGTCGTGCACATCGCGCACCACCTCGTATTCCACCTCTTTCCATCCCTGCAGATATTCTTCAACCAGAATTTGATTAGTGAATGAAAAAGCCCTTTCAGCGAGCTCCCGGACTTCCTTTTCCGTGGCACAAATTCCCGAGCCCAGTCCACCGAGCGCAAAAGCGATTCGAATCATCACCGGGTAGCCTATTTTCTGGGCCGTAGCCAGCGCCTCTTCGGCAGATTGCACCGCCACACTGCGCGGCACCGCCACGTCAATTTCACTCAATCGTTGCGTGAACAGGCCTCTGTCTTCGGTGTCTTGAATCGCCTTAAGCGGACTGCCCAAAACGGTCACATCGTGTTTTTCAAATACACCGTTTTTAGCCAGCTCCATGCCGCAGTTGAGCGCGGTTTGTCCACCAAAAGCCAGAAAGATGCCGTCCGGCTGTTCTTTTTCGATGATCTTTTCCGCAAAGTAAGCGGTCACCGGCAGGAAATAAACTATGTCCGCCAGATGCTCAGAAGTCTGGATGGTGGCGATATTGGGATTCACCAGCACGGTTTGAATACCTTCCTCCTCGAGCGCTTTGATGGCCTGGCTGCCAGAGTAGTCGAATTCGCCCGCCTCGCCAATCTTGAGAGCCGAGCTGCCAAGGACGATGACTTTACGAGGTTTTTTCAACATATTAAAGTTGGGTGATAAATTCATCAAACAAATGGCCGGTGTCTAACGGTCCGGGAGCAGCCTCTGGATGAAATTGCACTCCCCAGAAGGGGCGGGTGCGGTGCCGTATGCCTTCGTTGGTGCCGTCGTTGGCATTAAAAAACCACGGCTCCCATTCCGCCGGCAAAGAGCGTTCATCCACCGCGTAACCATGATTCTGAGAGGTGATGTAGCAGCGTTTGCTGCCGACCAGGATGCAAGGTTGGTTCTGACTGTGGTGGCCATATTTCAATTTATAGGTATCCCCGCCGGCGGCCAGGGCGAGGAGCTGGTTGCCGAGACAAATTCCAAAAACAGGATTATCCTGTGCAAGCGCTTTGCGAATATTTTCAATGGTGATATCGCACATCTTGGGATCTCCCGGTCCGTTAGAAATGAGAATGCCGTCATAATTCTCCTGAGAGAAATCCCAATTCCAGGGCACTGCCAAAACAGATACCTGCCGGTTCATCAGCGAACGAATAATGTTGAACTTGCAACCGCAATCGATCACCAGCACTCTTTTGCCGCCTTTGCTGTATTCTACAGGCCGGTCCGGAGAAACCCGCGCAACCAGGTTTTCCAGGTTGGGATCTTTGAATTCGATTTCCTTTTCCTGCACCACGATCTTGCCCAGCATGGCGCCTTTCTCGCGAATCTTTTGCGTGAGCGCCCGGGTATCGATGTTGCTGATTCCCGGCACCCGGCTGGAATGCAGCCAGTCCGCCAAATTGCCTTGCCCTTCCCAGTGACTGAAATCTTTCGAACACTCGGAAACCACCAGTCCGGCGATGTGCATTTTATCCGATTCAAAGTCCATGGCCAGTCGCGCATTTTCTCGTTTCTCCGATGGTACGCCATAATTTCCAATCAAGGGATATGTCAGCACCAGGATTTGTCCTTCATAAGAGGGATCGGTCAAAGATTCGGGGTAACCCACCATACCGGTGTTGAACACCACTTCGCCGGCAACCGAAGTCGCGCTGCCAAAGGCTTCGCCATGATAAATGGTACCATCTTCTAAAATGAGTTTAGAAATCATCGATTATTTTTGCGCTAATTGGTTAAACAATTGCTCGTAATTTTCTGTGACTTTCTCCCAGGTATAAAACTTTTTTATGCGCGCAACCGCTTTTTTACCATATTCTGTCACGGATTCGGGATTATCCAGCAGGTACTGCATTTGGCTGGTCAGCTCGCCATTTTTTTGGGAATGAAAGTAAACTCCCGCATCTCCCAGCACTTCGCGATGTTCCGGTACGTCGTTGGCTAAAACACAATTGCCGTGCCCCATCCCTTCCAGCAAGGCCGGATGCGTGCCGCCCACCTCGGTACCCTGCACGTAAAAATAGGCATTCGATTGCAGTTCGCGATAGCCCTGCCCGAAAACGTAGCCCGTAAAAATGATGCGCGGATCTTTGGTTTTTTTCAAATTTTGGATGTATTCGCCATTGTAGGGCGCATCGCCCACGATGACGCATTTGAGATCGGTTTTCACCTTCTCGAATGCTTTCACCACCAGGTGGGCATTGTTTTCCGGCTCCAGTCGGCTGACGTAGAGCACGTATTTTTTCGACTCCAGATCGAACTTTTTCAACACGTCCTGAGAATCCACTTTGCCAATGGGGGTGCCATACGGAATGAATATAGACGTTTTTTTGAATTTATCAAGATAATATTTTTCAATTTCACGAGCGTCGGTTACGATTTCGGTGGCCGTGAAGGTAGCGAGCCGCTCGGACAAAAGATAGAACCATTGACCCAGCCGATTCCATTTGCTGCGTTTCCACTCCAATCCGTCCACGTTCAGGGCCACCGGCGTGCCCACCAGGCGCGGGATAAAAGCACAATAGGCGTTGGCGCTGTTGCACATCAAAATGGCGTCGTACTTTTCCCTTAAAGCGTGCAGAGTGCACAATAAAGTATGCGCCACAGTGTCGAAATATTTGTGCGAAATGGTCGGCAAGATCACCAGGCGCACGCCTTTGTAATATTTTCCGTCGTAGTCGATGCAGTTGGAGCGACCGTAAACCGTGACCTCATGCCCCCGCTGCACCAGGTTGGGCGCCAGATGTTCTGCAAAGGTTTCGAATCCTCCGTAATTGGCCGGAATGCCGCGAATCCCCATGATAGCAATTTTCATTTTCCTCATCAAAAGCCCTTTTAGATACCTGTAATCAAATTTATTTCTATTTTGAATTAATCAAGCCTTTCTTTTTCATATTTAAAAACCACCATGGTACCATCTTTGGTGGTCAGCGCTTTTTGAAAATGCGCAAGCACAAATTTCCGCAGCGGCACCGGCAGATAAACCGAGGCCCGGTAAAATTTGTAGCTTTCTGAAATAATCCAGATGCGTTGCTCCTTTTCCATGAGCGCTTGCAGTTGCGCCACACTCTCTACAAACGGTTTGCCGGTGTACAAATCGAAATATTCGTCCTGTTCGTTGAGCAGCGCTTTTTCCTTTGCCAGATCCAGATCGGCGAAGTTTAAATCGTAATCTACCCTGCCCAGGTAAAACTGTGTTCCCAGCGCGTTGGGAGAAATCAACACATCCTCCTCCTGCATGCGCTGCTGTACAAAGTCACAAGCCTGCCGCAGCTCGGTCAAATAGATGGCGCCGTTGAAGCCGCCGGCGTCGTTGAAGGGAATGCTTTTCGTCAAACGCAGCGCCGGCGTCAGGGGTAACCAAGCCAGAAACAATCCCACCACCAAGCCTTTGATGGCGACCATCTGCCACCGCGATTTTGGGAACCAACGTGCTTTGATCCCGGGCAATTCCAATTTGATGATGTTGGAAAAGGCAAAGGCGCTGGTCATGATCAGAATCGGGTACACACTGTAAATATACTGCAAATGACGATAAGAAAAAACAAATGTGAATAAAAATAAACAAGAAATAAAAACAGACAGGGAGTACATCCCAAAACCATGCCGGCGGCTGAAAATCTGGTAAGCGCCGATGATAAAAAGCACACCCATGGGAAAGTTGTGTTCGTCAAAGATAAAATCAAGGAACAGTTTACGATCCTGGAATTTCGGCATGTTCGCCCACTTCGGTAAATACAGTAACGCGTAATTCAGAAAGGAAATGAAATCCGGAATGACCAGAACGGCGGCAAGCATGGCGAATGCAAATCCCGTCATCACCAGAAAGTATTTGGTTTTTACCGCCGCTTTCAAGCCGTGTTCGCGCCAGAACTGCAAAAACTGAATGACGCAGTAAAAAACCAGTCCCGCAAAAAATAACGCGGTGAGCTGATGTACGAAATAGGAAATCAACAAAAGCATGAAGGACAAAAGCAGCCAGAAAAGATTGAGCCGCCAGTTCACCAGGAAGGATCGGAGTTTACTCAACCGAATTTGGTTCAGCAGTGTTTCCTGCCATCGTGCAAATGCCTGGCTGTTTTTCGCTTCGAAACCCAGATAAAACGAGACCAGTGCCAGGACAAAAAGAAACTGAAATAAGGTGTACATGCGCGAGATGCGCGACCAGCCGATGGCAAAGGGTGAAATCGCCGTGAACAACGCCGACAACAGCGCCGGCGTGGTGCCAAAAAACCGGCGGGCGACGAAGTAAACCAGCAGGATGCACAACAGACCGAAAAGTGCACTGGGCAGCCGTAAACTGAATTCATTGATCTCGAACAGCTTAAATGAATAAGCCACCATTTTTGAATAGAGCAAAGCCCGGCTGTAGAGCTCGCCGGAAGGCAGCGCCGGCGTGCCGTTTTCCAGCAGTGATTTGCCGGCGTAAAAGTGGTTCAGTTCGTCCACCCAGACGCTGGGACCACCTAAATTGTATAAGCGCAAAAAACCGCCGACGGCCAGACAACCCAGCAGCCAGATAACGATTAAACGATTTTTTAATTTGGTTTTTGATTGATTTTCCAGCATCCCAGAAATCAGGTTTTTGACAGGCCAATGGATTCTTTCAAACGGCGCAGGTCAACAGGGTTAATTTCTTTCGTGAGCCACAAAAGCGCAAGATAAACGCCACCGGTCAACCCGGTTTTGATGAAGAAATCGATGCCGACCGGGACGAGCCATTTTGATAGTACTAAAATCAGCAAAGTGATGCCGGTCAGCCGCAAACCCGATTTCGAAAATAGTACGGTTTTGAATTCATCGAAAACGTACAGACCGCCCCAAATGGCGCCCAGCACTCCAACCGCCGAAGTGGCCAAAGCCGCACCCTGCAGCCCGAAGCGCGGCACCAGGATGCGATTCAAAACCGCGTCCAGCGCGATCAGCGACAGAATCATCACCAGGCTGGCGCGCATCTGCTCGTTGGCGATCATCATGGTGTTGATCACCGCCATCAGGGTTAGCAGGGACAGCGCCACCGCTAAAATACTCAAAATCGGCGCCGCGTCGAGGTATTCGGCGCCAAAAAATAGCTGAACGATGCCGGCCGAATTGGTGGTGATCACGATGTTGACCAGCACCAGAAAGATCACCAGATAGCGCAGCGAATCCTGAATGAGCTCGCGCGTACGTTTGTCGTCTTTAATTTTGATGGAACGGGCAATGGATGGCAGCAGAACCGCCGACAACGCCACCGAAATCAAATAAGTCAACTTGGCCAGAACGCCAGCGGAGACATACAAACCGACGCTTTTGCCCGGAAGATAATATTTTACAAACCAGAGGTCCAATGAAAAAAACAGATTTAAGCCGACGAAATACAGAACATTTTGCGCTACAAAAGCCACGAGTGGAATATCCTCCAGCCCGGCATCGGTTTTTTTTACCCGCGAAAAAAACAACGCCAGGACCAAAGCCATAAGCGAGCCCAGCATGTTTCCCACCAGCGCGCCAGCTATGGAAAACCCCAGCCAGACCAGTCCGAAAATAGCCGCCAGTTTGGAAAGCGAATAAATGATCCCCAGAATAGTGTACTGCACAAAGCGATGCAGACCGTTCTGCACGCCCAAATAGTACTTGTACAAACCGTAGATGACGATATCCACGCTCGCAATGCGCAAGAAAAAGGTTAGCTCAGAATGCCCGAAGGTTCGGGCCAAAACCGGTGCCGCCAGCCAGAACACGCCAAACAGGCAGAAGGCATACACCATTTGCCAGGGCAGGGTTTTGGAAATCAACTTCGCCATGGCTTGTGGGCGCTCACCGCCGTACTTTTGAATGGCCTCCGGAATGCCGGTGATTACGAACAATTCCACGATGACCAGGATGGACATCACCAGCCCAAACGTACCGTAATCCACGGGCTTCAGGATGCGGGCCAGGCCGGAATTGATCAAAAAGCCAGAGAAAAGAAAAACGACTTGTCCGGTCATCAACAGCAGTGTGGCTCGAGAAATCATCCGCTTATGACACCGTTTGCAAATCTTCTGATTCGACTTTTTCTGTTTTCATCTTCGACCAGATCTCGTCCATGATGTTCATGACTTGCAGTCCTTCCTGAGCGGACACGGGTCCGGGCTCGCCGAGCAGGATACTGCGGTAGAACAGGCGAATAATTTTATCGGTACCTTCGAACAGGTTTTGCTGCACCCTGGCCATTTTAAATGTGTTTTTAAATGCCGCACCCGCCAGCAAGCGCCCTCGTTTCCACGCGGAGATGGCGCGATTGAAGGTTTTGGGAACGCCGGCAATTTCTTTGTCCAGAAAAGTCACTTTGTTTAAAAAGTCGATTTTCAACGTAGCCTGGGTGCCGTAAATATTCATGAACTGATAGCGCGGGGCTGAAGACAGAGACAGATTCAGCAGGCCGATTTTGCCCTCACGCTCAAAAAGCACCTTGAGTTCATCGGTTTCCACTCCGGGCACGCCGCCCACGTAATTGGCCAGGACCTGCTTCACCCGGGCTTCGCCGAGCACGTCCAGCAGCACGTAAAGCGCATGCGGAAGATAATCCTGATACAAACCGCCCGGCAAACCGTAGCCCCAGTATTTTTCCGGATCGAACGGCGGTGCAAAGGCGCCGTACTGGGTGCCATACCAGCTTTCTATGTAAGTGATTCTCCCCAGTAAGTCCTGAGCCAGAATTTCCCGCGCCTTGATCATCACCTTATCGAAAAGATGGTTGTGCACCACGCACAGTTTCACCTGATTTTCACGGGCCGCCAGCGCCATCCCCTCTGCCTGACTGGCGTCCAGCGCCATGGGTTTTTCCACCAGAATGTGCAGCCCTTGTTTGGCGGCCTCTGCGGCAATTTCGGCATGGAATTGCGGCGGCGTCAGAATGTGCACCACATCGAGCTGCTCCTGCTGAAACATCTCTCGGTAACTGTGGTAGGTTCTGGAAATCTTGAATTTTTTACTGGTGTTTTTGAGCGCAGCTTCCTTCGGATCGGCCACGGTGATATTGCCGACGTTTTCAAATTTCTTTAAAAACATCAGGTGGACGTTGGCGATGTTGCCGCAGCCCACCACGCCCACGTTCAATTTTTTTGTGGCAGGCACCACCACTTTGCCGTTTTCGAAACCGGTCGCTCGTTTGGGTGTGCGCGATTTTCGGTACCACTGCATGGTTTTCACGATGCTGTCGTCAAAATCCACAAAAGGCGTGCCGCCAAAAACCTGCTTGTATTTTTCGTTTGAATATTTGACCGACGAACAATACAGCTTCAAATTCAACGCACTCAGAGGCGCTTTTTTGCCAAGCAATCGAAATGCCGTTTTAAGGGCGAATTTCAAACCGTTCATGAACCAGAGAGGAAAACGCAACACTCTGAGTCGGGGATTGGCTTTTGTTCGAATAGCTTGAACGTATTCATTGCGGGTCAACGAACGATCCTCCACCAGATTGAAACATTCGCCCAGGGCGTTTTTGGCTTTAAAGGATCGCACGATGGCGTCCACGACATTTTCCACATAACTGAGCGGAAGATGGGTGTCGGCGTCGCCGATGACCAGCAGTCGGCTTTCTCCCATTCCCAGACCCAGGGTCGCCGGGAAAATATTGCCGGCCGGCCCGTAAATAGCGCCAGGGCGTAAAATTACCGCCGGTAGGTTGGATTCCCGCACGTATTTCAAAACCACCTTTTCCGCCTCGATTTTTGATTTTGAATAGAAGTTCGTGTGCTCTTCCTGCTCGTACGGCGATTCTTCCTGAAAGGCGGTACCGTTTTGCATGGAAGCGTGCGGATAGACGCTCACCGAGCTGATGTAAATAAATCGCTTGACTTTGTTCTGGATGGCGGAGCGAATGAGCGTCTCGGTAGCCTGGACGTTGGTTTTCAAAAAGTCTTCCCAGGCGCCTCGCATGGTGGCTGCCGCGTGCACGATAAAATCCACGCCCTGAACCGCGCGCTCCACGCACGCCGGATCGCGAATGTCCCCGATGACCAGATCGATAGCGGGGTCTTGCAAATGCCGGGCGACATTCGAACGCCGGGCGAGGGCCGTGATTTTGTAGCCCTCCGCCAGCAACCTTTCTACGATATGCCTCCCTAAAAATCCCGATCCTCCGGTGATCAAAACTTTTTTAGCCATGGTTTACACATTCTCCCTGTATATCATTCATTTTCTTCTAATATCGTAACAGCTTGATTAACCGTTTTCGAATAGGTCAGTTTTCTTTTAGAAACAAATCCCACGCTCCAGGCATAAGCCGCGGGAATATACAGCGGGGTGACCAGTACAAAAATTAGGAGCTTTGGCAGGTCTTTACTTGCCAGGCGCAAAAACGCTCGCAGCCAGCGGATAAATGGCAGCAGAAAAACCAGTAAACGGTGTTTTACCAAAAAATTGCCCGGCAGGTCGAACTGCCGTCGGGCTTCTGCAGACCACCGGCCCAGCATGTACTGGTGTTTGAACAGTTTACCCAGAGCCGAGCGGTTCAGATGCACCAACCGGATTTTGGGATCGAAATAAAGCCGGGCGCCCTTCTTTTGCATTTGCCAATTTAGAATGGTATCTTCCGAGCCCAGATAGTCGGGAAAGTACTCGTCGTATTTGGTGAAAGCCTGCCGCTGGTAAGCGAGATTAGCGCTGGGAATGTTGGTCACAAACCCCGCCGGCGTGGTTTCAGTCCATTCATTAAATTCGATCAAATGCCCAACCCAGGCGGTGAGACTCCAGCGATAGCCATTGATCAAGCAGCCGCCAACGGCCTCGGTTTGCCTTTCAGAAAAAGTCTGAATAATTCGTTCCACCCAATCGGTGTCCGGCAAACAATCGGCGTCAGTGAACGCCACAAAACGACCGCGCGCATTTCGAACGCCCAGATTGCGGCCGGTGCCGGGATAGGTCTGCTTGCGCAGCCTGATCAATTTGACCTGAGGAAACTCGCGTTCAATGATTTTCTCAGAACCGTCGTTTGAGCTGTCCACCACGATGATCTCATATTCGAATTGCGTGGTTTGCTCGCACAGCGCTTTCAGGGTATGGCGGATGGTCTTTTTTGAATTAAAGCTCGGAATGATGATGGACAGATCAATGGCAGCTTGTTCGTGCACGTTTTTCTTTTTTGAAGAAAGAGTCATTGAGTCCAATTCAGACATGTCCACTCTCCGACTGCCGGTTCAAATAGTCTTTTAACCGCTTCTGATAATATTGTGCGGTTTGTTCCACTCCGCGCCGCAAATCGAACTGCGGCTGCCAGCCCACGGTGTCGTGAATCTTTTCATACGTGACCACAAAGCGTTTGATGTCGATTTTATCGCGCAGCTCCGGAAACGGGATGTGTACTTTTTCCCCTTTTCCCACGGCCCGAATGACTTCGTTGACCATGTCGAGAAAGACGGTTTCCACGCCGGAGCCCACAAAATAGACCTCGCCGTTGGTTTTATCCGAAATAGCCACTCGAACGAAAGCGTCCACCACGTCATCCACGTAGATGTAATCACGGGTTTGCTGGCCTTCGCCGTAAACCGTGATGGTTTTACCGGTCATGGCATTGGCCATAAACCAGTTGAGAATACCGTAAAAGCCGGCGTGCATCTGGCAGCGCGGTCCGTAAACGTTGTTCAAGCGCAGGGAAACCGCCGGAAACGAGTAGATCTTGCTGTACAGAAACAGATACTGCTCCCCGGCGACTTTATTGATGCCGTAAACATCGGTAGGGTTCTGCGGGTGATCTTCATCAACCGGGAAATAAATCGGCTCGCCGATTTGCCCGCGTGACCCTGCAAAAATCACTTTCACTCCGTGGCGATTTTTTCGGCATGCTTCCAGCAGATTGATGGTGCCGGTGCAGTTGATTTCCACGTCCAGCTCCGGACTCTCGAGGGAAATTTCGCGTCCTACCTGCGCGGCCATGTGAAAGACCAGGTCTTTGTCCTCCACCAATTCAAACAACAAATTTCGGTTGCGAACATCGCCTTTGACGAATTCCACATCTTTGCGAATCTCTTCGATGTTGGTGAAGTTCCAGCCGTACGGTTCGAGGCACGCATCCAGAATGGTGACGCGAGCACCCAGCTCGACACAGCGGTGAGCGATGTTGCTGCCGATAAAACCCAGTCCGCCGGTTATCAGCGCCTTTTTACCCTGCAGCCTGGAATAATCGAAATCAGAATTCATGAATTCAGCATCTCCTCAACAATGGTTTTAATTTTTTGTGAAAAAACCTCTAAGGTACAGTTCTGTAAAAAAAGCTCATGTCCTCTATCTGCAACGCGCTTGCGTAGCTCGCGGTCTTCTTTAAGCTTGCAGATGGCGTCGGCGATGGCTTCGGGATTGGCCCGCTCCACCAACAACGCGCTTTCGCCGTCGGTCAGCAGCTCCTGCACCGGGGCGTTTTTGGTGGAAATCAACGGTCGGGCCACGGCCAGAGCTTCCACCACTTTGTTGGTGAACACGCGTAAGGTGCGGGGATTGTCGCCGAAAAAGCCCAGGCAGCAATTTGCACGTGACATGTAATCTGCCAATTGCTCATACGGAACCCAATCGATGAAAGTACAATTCTGCAAATCTAATTCATCGGCCAGTTTCCTGTCTTTTTCATAAGTGATGCCGCGGCCGATGATCTGAAATTCCACACCTTCATCTTTTAAAAGCGCCGCCGCTTTCAAAATATATTGCACACCGTGAAACGGCGCATACTCGCCGTGGAAGTGCACCAAAAATTTGCCGTTCTCCGACGCGGATTCACGTGGACAAATGAGTCTTTCATCGGTCGCCAGAAAAATGTGATAGAATTTTTTTTCGGGCACGCCGAATTTGCGGGCATAATCTCGAATGTGATCTTTTGTTTCCAGAATGATTCTGTCAGCCAGGATCATGGATATTTTGTCAGACAGCCAGTATATTTTCGCCATGATGCTGCCTGCCCCGCCCTGGCTGCGGTCGTGAATCATGGTATCAAAAGTCGAAATATAAACGTCGTACAAGATGGGTTTTAGCGTCAGCATCCAAACAAAGGGCATTAAAATTTGTCCGTAAAACCCGACAACGATGAGATCGCAACCCTTTTTCTTTTGTAGAAATTGCCAGATTAACCGAGGGTAATTTTTGAATGACTTATCCGGAGGCAGGCAGGTCACGACTTCAAAACCTGCGTTATGTAATCCATAAATCATGGTTCTTGTTCGAGAGTAACTTTCTTCGCGGCCGGCAATGTAACAAATTTTAATCTTGTTCTGTTTTGCCATCATCCTGACCCGACTGTTTGTAGAGAAATCCGATTTCCATTTTTTTCACGCGATATTGCGTATCTTCGATCAAACGCCGATTGCCGCGAATTAAGTCCGCTACCAGCCCGATCATGCCCACCTGAAATCCGATGAGCATGAGCACCGCCGACAGGATCAACGATTGGATGTGCCCGCCGCCATCTCCTACCAGATAGAAATAGACGAACCGCAGCGACAGCAGCATACCGGCGCCAAACACTACCGAACCGATCATGGCGAAGGTTTTGAGCGGTTCGTACATGGTGTAAATGCGAAAAATGGTGGCGATGGAGCGTTTGATGTAGTTTGGGATACTGCGGAACAGCCGCGAGTCTCGCAGCTTGGGATTGGTTTCCACTGGCACGTGCGTGATGGCGATGTTATTTTTACCGGCCTGAATGATGGTTTCCAAAGTGTAGGTGAATTTGGAGATGACGTTCATGCGCAACGCCGCCTCCCGGCTGAAGGCACGGAAACCGCTGGTGGTGTCCGGAATTTTCGTGTCGGACACATGCTGAACCACCCAGCTTCCCAGAGACTGCAGCCGTTTTTTCAGGAACGAAAAATGCGGTATGCCGTTGACTTGCCGGTCGCCCACCACCATGTCGGCTTTGTTTTCTAAAATGGGCGTGATCAGCTTAACGATGCTGTCGCCGTGGTACTGATTATCGCCATCGGTGTTGACAATGATATCGGCGCCGAGCTTCAGGCAGGCGTCGATGCCGGTCATAAAGGCTTCGGCCAGCCCTTTGTTGTTGGTATGGCGCACGATGTGGTTTATGCCCAGCTCCCGCGCCACTTCCACCGTACGGTCCTGGCTGCCGTCGTCGATGATCAGGATTTCGATTTCATCGACGCCTTCGATACGGGTCGGTAAATCCTTCACCGTGTTTGGCAGGGACTGCTCTTCGTTCAGGCAGGGAATTTGAATGATCAGTTTCACTTAGTCAACTACTCTAATATTTCTTCAATAGTGTATTCTTTGATGTTTTTTGCATGGGTAAAGATGATCATTTCGGCGATCAAACCGATGGAAATCATCTGAATGCCGATCACCAGCAGCAGGGCGCCCAGCAGCAACAAGGGCCGGCCGGCGATGGGACCGAACTCAAACAGGCGGTAAAAAAACAGATACAAATTCATGCCGGCTCCGATTACGGTAAAGATGATTCCGAAGAAGCCCAAAAAGTGCAGCGGTTTTTTGGAATATTGCGTCAGGAAAATCACCGTCACGATATCCAACAGCCGCTGAATGTATTCTGAGAAATATTTTGATTGCCGAAATTTACCAGGCATCTGCTCAATTTTTTCGTCGCCGACCCGGAATCCTTTTCGCGACGCCAGAATGGGCAGAAAGATATTTAAATTGCCGTACAATGGAATATCCTGCAAAAGCGATTTGCGCGCCACAAACACGCCGCTATTGATGTCGTGAAGAGTGATATTTGAAATCCATTTAATGATGGAATTGAACACTTTCGAGATGAACTTGTTTAAGCTGGAATCGCGGCGCGGATGCCTCCACCCCATCACCAAGTCATAACCCTCATCTAACTTCCGAAGCAAGTTGGAAACCTGTGCCGGGTTGATTCGAACGCGGGTGGTAAAGAATACGATTTTTTCGCCCTGCGCCTGCTTCAGACCGGCATCAAATGCTGCAGACTCGCCAAACGACGTGCGCAGGCGAATGAGCTTGATGCGCCAGTCCTCGTTGGCCAGCTTTTTTAGCTCCTGCCAGGTATTGTCCAAACTGCCGTCATCTACAAAAATCACCTCGATGTCCTGGTTGCTTTTCTCCAACTCGTCAAGCAGCGTCTGGTTGATGCCGGCGATTTCCTGCTCAAAGTTGTGCACTGTGATGATGATAGAGGTGTCAATTTTGAGCGGAGTCAGGACTTGCTCCTGGCCGCCGGTGTCGGGCTCATTGCGAGTGATGAGTTGATCTTCCATCGTGTTGATTGTCATGATTGAGTCTCTCGTTGAATTAGGATTTTGAATAGAATTCTAACAGTTTTTTGTTCTTTTCATCGCCGGTTTTCACCACCATATTTGCAATCAATCCATAAAAAATGAACTGGCAGCCGGATGCGATTAGAAGAAAAGAAAGCGAAATGAACACGTTCAATTGAGACAAATCATAAATTTGTTTCAACCACAAATATCCGCTGAGGGTCAGGATACCCAAACCAAAAGCATTCATCAGAAATCCCAGCATGCCAAAAAAGTGCACCGGGTTCATCAAGTACTTGATGAACAGATTGAGCGTGGTCAAATCCATGACGACTTTAAAGGTGCGCATCAAATTGTATTTCGATTTACCGAATCTGCGCGGATGATGTGAAACCGCCATTTCCGCAATTCTCGCCCCTTCAATGCGCGCCAGCGCCGGAATAAAGCGGTGCAGCTCGCCATAAAGACGGATTTTTTTGATCACTTCCCGCCGGTAAGCTTTCAGTGAACAGCCGGTGTCGTGCAATTGCACGCCAGTCAAATAACGGATTATTCGGTTGGCAATTTTAGACGGCACTTTTCGAATCAGCAGCTTGTCTTTACGATTTTTACGCCAGCCGGCTACGATATCGTAGCCTTCGTTCATCTTCTGCACCAGGGACGGAATATCGGCGGGATCGTTTTGCAGATCGCCGTCCATGGAGATGACGATGTGGCCAGCGGCCTGATCAAAGCCTGCCGCCATGGCCGCGGATTGACCAAAATTCCGGCGAAACTTGACCACCTTCAATTGTGGATTCTGGCTGTTTATGGTTTTTAAAACTTCATAGGTGCCATCCGTACTGCCGTCATCCACGAAAATGATCTCGTACTCTTTGCCCATGGCGTGCAGCACCTGGTCGATGCGGTTGAAAAGAATTTCAACATTCTCTTCCTCGTTCATCACCGGCACCACCACAGAATAGGCCATCTCAGTCATTTTCTATCCACCTATTTTGCGGGTTATCTGTCATTAAATGAATTCTCTCTTTGAAAGTATTATATTTTAGCTTAAGTTAAAATAATTTCTCATTTGGCAAATTTTAACAGCAGCCGCTTTCTATTTTGCACCAATTTGATCATCGTAAAAATAGGCACAAAAATCAACATTTCCCACAACGCCACCCACAAATTGTGCAGCACGAACAGACTTTGGATAAAATCCGAGCTGGTGCCGCTTTTGTGTACCGACATAAAAATGGAAAATGACGAGTAGAAATACCGACTGGAAATGGGCCAGAACATGGGCACCCCAAACGGCGCGCTGGTGTCGGCGGTGAAATAATCCAGAACCAGATGAGAAAAGCAAATTCCGGTAAAAGTCAAAAAGTGACTTACGAACCGGCCGCCCTGACGCCGGGAGAAGTAAATCGCCAGCAGGCCGCCGACAAACACCGCGAAAGCCAGGCTGTGGCTCAAATAGTGATGATGAAAGCGATTGGGGCTGTCCACAAACAAACCGGGGATAAAATCGACATCGGGTAGATTTGCTACCACGATGTAGAGCAAAATCATGCGCCAGGTGAATCGATTTTTGTTCCCCGGTACGGCTTCGTGCAGGGTATAACCCATCAATGAATGTCCAATTGGTAGAGGCATTTTCCTATCAATTTGTTGTGAGCAATTCAGAAGCCCGCTCCGTGGCTTTCACAATGGTTTTGATCAAAGTGACGCGCAAGCCGCCGCTTTCCATTTCCATTATACCGTCAATGGTACAACCTGCGGGCGTGGTCACCGCATCTTTTAGTAAGGCCGGATGCTCGCCGGTTTCCAGCACCATGCTGGCTGCACCTAAAACCGCTTGTGCGGCCAGCTCAGTGGCCATGTTTCTCGGCAGACCCACCTTCACCCCGCCTTCTGCCATGGCTTCGATAACCACATAAATAAAAGCCGGACCGCTGGCGCCCAGCCCCGTGACCGCATCCATGTATTTTTCATCTACGATCAGCGTACGACCCACCTGCTGAAAAATGTGTTCAGCCAGCTTTAGCTGCTGATCGTTCACAAACCGTCCGGCGCAAATGCCAGTCATACCTTTTTGAATCAAGCACGGGGTGTTGGGCATGGTGCGGATCACCGCGACTTTCTTGCCAAGTCTTTTCTCGATGATTTCCGTGGTCAGCGAAGCGACGATGGAAATCACCACCTGCTTTTG
The DNA here is from genome assembly GCA_046757025.1 of bacterium. Taxonomy (GTDB): domain Bacteria; phylum Zhuqueibacterota; class Zhuqueibacteria; order Oceanimicrobiales; family Oceanimicrobiaceae; genus JBHHXN01. The sequence goes on along the minus strand of JBHHXN010000001.1, from coordinate 56,988 downwards.
GCTGATGGCTTTTTTGATCTCGTCTAAAACGCAATCGGTGGTTTGCGGTTTTACGCACAAAAGGACGATGTCGGCAAATTCAGCGGCTTCGCCATTATTCAGGGTGGTTTTCACCCGATAATTATCTGCGATGACTTCCAGCCGCGCTGCGTGTTTTGCTGTTGCGATCATTTGTTTTTTCTTGACCACGCCGGTTTTCAATAAACTGTTGATCAGGGTTTCTCCCATTTTTCCTGCGCCTAAAATGGCTATTTTCGAATTACTTAACAATTCCATCCCTCCTTGTAAATGGTCAACTTTCTCCGAATTGAGAACAACAATAAAACGGGTACTTATTATTTTGACTTATCCAGATTTTTTTGCAGCCACAATTCTAAAATTAAGAGGGAGTAGAGGCGATGGGAGTAGTCCTTGCTCTTTTTTAAATGGGCGTCTAACATTTCTTGAATATAATCGGATTTGAAAAAGCCGCGTTTTTTAATGGCCGACTCCGACAACACGTCGTTCAACAAATCGCGAAACAGGCTGGTTTCGCGCATCCAATTTTTCATGGGCACGTTGTGCCCCATTTTATTTTTTCGATGCACAATTTCATCCGGCAGAATGCCCTCCAGGGCTTTTTTCTGAATATATTTCACCTGCGAATGATCTTTGATTTTTAGCTCTGAAGGTATTTTTGCTGAAAACTCAATGAGCCGATAATCGTGTAAAGGGAAGCGAGCTTCAATTCCGAACGCGCGGGTCAAGCGTAGCCGGTCCACGTGGAAATGCACCAGAGTCTGATAGTCGCCGTACAGCGAGCGGCTGAGAAAATCGTGGCCGTCGGCATCCGCATACAAATCCGTGATGTCTTTGTACGAGTGCAAGGGGCCGAATTCGGAAACCACTTGCCCGGTGCAGAGCTGCGTTAGCTCATCATCGTTGTAGTAAATTCGCCAGCGGTTGCTCAAAAGCTCTGCCGGGAAACTGTAGCTGTACGCAAAACGCCGGGTCTTGACCAACAGGCTTTTTTTCTTATCGGAGTCCGGCAGAATCTTCGCCACACTGGTAATGCCGCTGCGCAAGGGAGCGGGAATGGCATCAAACCATTTCGCCACTTTATCGGCTACATACACCGGATGGCCGGCGTACAGCTCGTCGCCGCCGTCGCCGGTTAATATGTACTGTACTTCTCCTTTTGCCGACCTGCCGAGAATGAATGAGCCCAACTCCACCCCGATATCGCACAACGGCTCTTCCATCCATTCGGTCATATTTTCAAGGTTCACCAGCTCCTGCTCGGTGAATTCAATTTCATGGTGTTTGGTTTGGTAGTGCTCCGCCATGACTCGTGCATAGTGCGATTCGTCCACCGACTTCTCCGGGCATCGGAACGAAAAAGTGTGAATCGGTTTTTCGGTCAGACCACTCAACAAACCGACCACGGAACTCGAATCCATACCGCCGCTCAGAAACGCTCCCGGTTCAGAACGGCTGTCTCGGGCTCGCAGCCGCAGCGCATCTCGCGTCAGCTCCAGAAGCTCCTCGGTATAATCTTCGATTTTTCGGCCGTTTTGGTCTTGGTAAGACAAATACCAGTAGCGTTTTTGCAATAGCCGTTCATTTTCAAAAACTAAATAATAACCGGGCCGCACTTTCTTGACGTTCTTGAAAAACGTGTCGAGGCCGGGATTGTAATTGAACAACAGATAGTTACGAAAGGCTCGGTAGTTGAGCGAGTCTTTGATTTTTTCATAATGCAGTAAGGATTGTAACGAAGAACAAAACACCAGTGTGTTTTCGTCCCAGTAATAAAACAACGGCTCAAATCCCAGATGGTCTCGCACCAGCAAAAACCGATCTTTTCTGGCATCCCAGATGGCGGCGCTAAATTGTCCATTTAAGGCTTTGAAACCGCGATCGCCGGCTTTCTGATAGGTCGCTAAAATAATTTCAGCGGCATCCCGTTCAGTCACCTCCTGTGTCCCTTCGCTTTTGGGCGCTGAATACGGACAGTCGAAGATATTGCCGCTGGCCGCCACCACAACCTTTTTGTCGGAGCTGAAGGCCAGACCGACGTTTTTGTCCATGCTGGGAACGCCGATATCACTAATACCGAAAGCCACATTTTGTGAAATGAACGTGTTAACGGGTTTTGATTTTAAACGCTCAGGAATCAAATCGAACAAACGGTTTTTGTTGACTTCCCGGTCTTTTTCCCGATTGAGTATTCCGTAAATCATTTAATTCTCCACATTAATCCATGGCCGCGAAAACTAAGCCTTATCAACCATTTCCTCTTTCAGAATTTCGTTATGCTCTTTGCCTTTGCGGCGATCCCATAAGAACTTGGCAGGCAGTCCGGCGGCGATGGCGTATTCCTGAACGTCCTTGTTCACCACCGCTCCCGCGCCGATGATGCTGTCACGGCCAATGGTCACGCCGTCTAAAACCGCCACGCCGGCGCCCAGCCAGACGTTTTCATCAATTGTGATGCCTTTGGACGAACGCCCTTGAAACAACACCGGAATGTCGGTACGGTCGCTGTCGTGATCGCCGCCCACTAAATAGCAAAACGCCGCCATCAAGTGATTCTTTTTGATGATAATTCGGCTTAGCGATGAAATCACGCAGTTGAATCCGATATTGACATTGTCTTCCAACACGATGTCGCCGTTGTGGCAAGTTAAAATGGTACCGCGTCCGATAAACACGCCGTTCTCGATTTGGATGCCCTGGTTGGTCTCCCCTTTGGCGTCCAGCACACAATTGTCGTCGATGACCACGTTGTTTCCGATGTGAATTTTTCCGGGATGACGGATGGCGATGTTGGCCCCGAGCGCTACGCCTTGCCCCATGGCTCCCAGAATGAAGCGGTAAAAAAAGGAGCGCAGAAAAATACCCAATGCACCCGGCACCCAGCTAAACAAGGTGACGATCAATTCATATTTCACCATCTTCAGGAAGCCGGGCTCGCCGATGAAAATCTCCTGATACTTTTGCGCCTTGGACTTTTTTTCATCAAACAGCTCCTTTTGCGTATCCATGATTTGTTTTTTATGGTTGTTCTCACTCATGTTTACCTCCGAGGTAAATTTTATCAAATTGAATCGCCCCCAAACGGTTATTTTCTGAATGCATAAATTATCCCGCCCACAATGCCCAAAAGCAAGATCATGCCATACGCAAGCCAGGAAAAAGCCAGCGCTGCGGCAATGGGCGCTCCGTATATTTTCGATAGAAAAAACACATAAAAGGACTCGCGCAGGCCGATACCGTTGATGGAAACCGGTACCATTTGAATGAACATGGACAAAGGGATGATCACAAGGAATTTCACAAACGGTATGGCAAGGCTTAGCGCTTCAGAGATGAGATAATAGTGAAAAATGACGTTGAGCTGCAAAACGACAGACAACAGCATGCCCCAGGCCAGCGCTTGCGTTTTGCCGCGAAACGGCGCGAACGAATCGGTAATTTTCATCAGCACTTTGTTTACCAAACTCATGCCGGGCAGATTCAGTATTTTACGCAGCCAGGGTACTTTGCCGCTGTGAAAAAAGATCATCCAGACCGCGCCGGCCATCAGCGCAAACGTGAGAAACGACCACATCCAGAGATTGTGGATTTCGGTGGTCAGCTCCGTGGCCAGGGCCAGCGCGAGCATGGCAAAAATCATCAAAGCAAACAAACCCAAAAAACGCTCCACGATGACGATGGCCAGCGCTTTTAATTTTGGTATATCGCAACGGGCGGTATCGATGGCGCGGTAACCGTCGCCGCCAATGGTGGACGGTAAAAGATTGTTGAAAAACATGGCCACAGCGTAAGAGCGAACAAGGTACCCCACCGGCACTCGGAAGCCCTGAGCCCTTAAAAGCAGCTGCCAGCGGTACGAGCTGGAAAAATAACCGATTCCGTGCAACAAAAACGACAGCCCGATCAGCAGCATGTTGGCGGATTTCATGGAACGCCCGATTTCATGCAAATTGGTTTTGCTCACCAAAAAAAAGATGAGCGAGGCGCTGATCAACAGTTTGAACGCAAACTTCAGCACCCCTTTGAGATCCAGTTTGGGCGAAGTTTGCCGGTCATCTGTCAAGGCTTCCATGTTGTCCACTGCTGTTGAACTCACTTTTTATGCCTCATCTTGTTCATACTACTCAAATCAGACCCTGCGCTTTGTACCACTCGGCTGTGCGAGTCAAACCGTCCCGTAAAGGCACCTTTGGTTGGTACCCCAGTTCTCGCTTAGCTTTTGATATATCGAATGCTCTGTCTTTGGTAAAAAAATCCAAACGTCGGCGATAGATGGGCGGCTCGATTCCCAGGGGTCGACAGAGCGTTTCACACAATGCCGCCGTCCAGTACACCGGCGTTAAAGGAATGGATTTCGTGGGCACCGGCTGGTTCAGCACTTCCGACAAGATCGCCACCAGTTCTTTTAAAGTTAAATACTCCTCGCCGCCGATGGCGTAAATTTGCCCCACTGCTTGCGGTTTTTCTGCGGTAAGAATGATGCCTCTCACCAGATCCTCCACATAAGTCAAATGGTAGAGCACCTCCCCGGAGCCAATCATGCGAAATTTGCCGTTGTTCACAAATTTAAACAATTTTAAAAAACGCGTGTCACCGGGACCATAAATCCCCACCGGCCGTACGATCACGCCCTCCAGGTTGTGCTTTTCGAAATAGCCGATGGCCAGCTTCTCCCCCTCCATTTTCGATTTCTGGTAGTGGTCGCCGGGATTGTAGGGATCTGATTCCTTTGCCGGCGGATTACTGATTTCCCCCTGCACCCCAACCGTGCTGCAGTGCACAAACCGCCGAACGCAGCTATTTTTGGCTTGTTCCAGCAAATTGCGCGTCCCGTCCACATTGACTTTCCAGAACTGCTCCTTAGAAATGCCTTCCTGCCGGTACGCCGCGGCAACATGAAAAACTGTATCCACACCTTGCAACTCTTCTTGCAAATTGAAATTATTGGACAAGTCACCAATGACCGTGTTGATGCCCAGGGTGCTGAGTTTTTCGCACTTGCTGCTCTGACGCACCATGGCCGTTACGGCATACCCCTGCTCTACCAACATACGGCAAAGGTGGCTGCCGGTGAATCCGCTGGCTCCGGTTACAAATGCTTTCTTCGGCTGCTCCATCATTTTTTCATTTCGCTGGCTGATAAATGGCTTGGGTTTGCTTAATCTGGTTGCGGGTTTCAAGTTCCGACCAGCCTCTTTCCTCGGCCATGAGCTGCGCACAAGCGGCAAGTGTAAGCTCATCGGGACATTCTGCTGCGCCCAGCTCCGTGCGCCGGCGGATGACATCCACTAAATTGCACGCCATCTCTTCCTGCACCGCGTACACAATTTCAGCTTTCAAAACCGGAAAACTGCCATTCAGAACCTCAAACAGTTCCGGCCGCGCCAGCCCATATCTCAATACCCGTTCGTACTGAGTGCCGTAGTTGCGTACCAGATGTTCGATTCGGTCCGGACTCAAACCCTCTCTCACTTTTGTTTTTTCCGCTGCAAGAAATTTTTCAAAATTCTCCATATCCCCGCCAATAATCGGCGTGGTGTTGGTTTTACATTTGGCCGGCCGACTGCCTAATTTTTTGAAAACATAATCCACAGCTTTTTGAGCTACAAACCGGGCGGTGGTGTATTTTACACTGACAACGGAAATCAAACCATCCAGGCCGTTGGCTAATTTGTGATCGATTATCTGATAACTTTTTAGAAGCTGTACATCGGCGGATTCTGTTTGCGAGTCATCCACCGGCAACAAACCGCCATAATAAAAGCTGACATCTTCCCGCCGCAGTCCCGCTGCCGGATAAGAGTGCTTCACATCGTCAACAAATTCCTGAATATCTTTTTCAGTGATTTTGAACTGCGAAGGCTCGCCTTTATAATGAGCGTGCGTGGTTCCGATGAGCGAATAATTTTTCCAGGGGGTAATGAAATACAAGCGAGAGCCTTTACTGATAACCGCATCTTTGTCCTTAAACTCCGATTTACTCCAAAGGCCCACAGCATATTTGTTGAAGATTTTTTTCTTCACGACGAGGTTCATGGCAGCGGACATTTTGAAGTGAGTCTGCGCCTGATAGCCGTTCAAGCTACTCAAAATCTGATTTATCCACGGACCGCTGCAATTGACGACCAATTTGGATAGGATTTCGACATCCTCGCCTGAGAGCGTGTCTTTCGCTTTCACCCCGATGACGCGATCCTTGTTGCGCAAAAAACCCACCATTTCAACGTAGTTGGCCGCCACCGACCCGGCGGCTACAGCCGCATGCAGGATCGAAAGTAGCATGCGCTCAGAATTATGAACCTGACAATCATACCAAAGAGCGCCTCCAGATAGTCCGGCTCTTTTTAATCCTGGTATGATTGCCAGGCATTCATTTTTTGAAATCACTTTTCCCCGCGGCAGGTGTTTTTCCGGCGGCAGACCTGAGTTGCGATCAAATCCCACAAAATCATTGATCATCAAAGCGATGGCCATCACTTCTTTACCTTTGATGGAATGGCCGTAAGTTGGCATCACACAGGGAAGCGGATGGACAAGATGCGGTGCAATGCGCATTAAAGTGGTTCTTTCGGTGATGGATTCACGCATGCGCTTGAAATCCGCATGCTGAAGATAGCGCAAACCGCCGTGGATAATTTTCAGACTGTTTGAGGAGGTGGCAGAGCCAAAATCACTTTTTTCGATGATGGCCACCGTCAACCCGCGCAACGCCGCATCCCAGGCTGTGTAAACACCGTAAATTCCGCCACCGATGATAAGTACGTCAAATTCAGTTCCCCCTAATTGCGATAGATTCCTTTCCAAATGCGTTCCGTGTAAGGTTAGAATGAAATTATGCGTTCTTTACTTTTGTGCAAATGCCATCAAGTGCCAGCCGGTATTGCGCGTTAAGGACCGTGGAATCAAATTAAAAACCGGTACAAACAAATAATTGAAAAAAGCCGCTTTTGCTCCCTTCTGAAGCCGCGATTTGACTGGAAATCGTTCCGGCACGATTTTCACTTTTTCAAATATATTCAACAATTTTTTAAACTCCGAAATAGAATATTTATTAAGCACCGGCGCATCTTCGTGCTCTAATGCCACGCCCAATGTTACGGACAGCAGATTCAACCAGGAGTTTCGATTGTACACCATCATGATTACTTCGCCACCGGGCCTGACCACCCGGTGCAGCTCCTTCACCATCTTGCGGGCGTTGGCGGTGTATTGAATGACGCCATGGGCATAAACCATGTCAAAATGGTTATCATCAAATTGCAGGTCTTCACCATTCCCCTCCATGAAAGTGCCCGCCAATCCCTGATGCTGAAAATTTTTACGCGCCAATTCCATAGACATTTCCGCCAGATCCACACCCGTTACTTCGGCGCCGCAGCGGGCAAATCGCACCAGATCGATGCCGACTCCGCAACCCACTTCCAATATTTTCTTTCCTCGATATTTATTAAAATCGACCACTTCGGTCAAATAGTGTAATTTATCAAATCGATATTCGTCCAGATCTTCAAAAAAACCTTTGGTGCCAACCGGATGTTTTGCCAATTCCAGATCATGAATATGTTCGTTCCAATATCTGCTTATTTTTTCCAGCAGCGGATCATTTAACTTTCTTTCGGGTTTTTGAATGTCAACGGTTGTCGTGGTCACAAGCTTCTCCCATAATTTCAAGATTCATTATTGCTTGGTTTCAGTCTCAATTTGGTCGCAACAATTGCCAGCAGCGCTGCCATTTCATTTGCCCAACGTTCATACTCAAACTCCCTACTTCATCAAACAAATAGTTCGATTCCAGGTTACTGTTTATTTTTTCGCGCAAGTTATTTGCCAGATTACCAAACCAGATATTTTGAAAAGAATCGTCGCGCATGTTACCCAGTTTATTGACCTTAGCCGGGCAAGTGTAAACATTACCCCAGGAATCAATTTTTACAAATGAAAATCCGATGACAGAGCGATATTTCTGAATGCTCTCCGGATTCTCCAGAAATTCGCGAATGGCCTGATAATACTTCATAGAACCGGTCAGGATACGCCGGTAATTCTTCATCAGAACATCCAATTGTTCCATTAAAACAAGCTGACTTTTTTTATCGAGCAAAAATGACTCATCGAATGCCAAATGGCTGTTCTCAATATTTTGCGCCACCTGAAAACTGAATCCTTCAATACCTCGTGTAACCGCCAGTTCTGCCAGCTCCGTTAGCTGGTCGATATTCCTGTTGGAAATGGTCGTCTTGATGATGATCTTTGGGCGGCTTTTGTTGCGCAGGGATTTTAAATTGTCGATGGCGTTGATGGCCAATTCCAAGTAGCCATCCAGGCCTCTGAGATCGTCGTTCAGTTTGCTGTCCACGGCATCGATGGAAATGTAAACGGATTCCAGATTGCTGTCCACCAGCTCTTTTGCACGGCGTTCGTTGATCAGCAAACCGTTGCTCATCAGAGAAGATTTCAGCCCATATTTATGAGCCCAAGCGATCAACTTGATGATGTCTTTTCTCATCAACGGTTCGCCACCCGTAAATAGTAAATGCATCACTCCGGATTCTGCGAGCTGACGGATCAGGTCTCGGCCTTCCGCTGTGGTTAAAATGGATTCGTCCGGCTCTTCGGTCCAGTGGCGGCAGGTTTCGCATTTGGTGTTGCAAATATTGATTACTTCCCACTCAGCTTTCAATGGCCCCATAGTCGGAATGTGCTCGCCGCGGTTAAACCGCAGCAAATTCATTAGATGTTTCAATGATTTTCGCATTGTTCGGTTGATCGTCCCTTAAATAGATATCGTGCCAGATGCCAAACACCATCATCGCCCATAATCGATGACTGTGATTGTCTTTTCCAGTTAAATGTTCATGGGTCAGTCGTTCAACATAATCGGAGTCGAAAAATCCCTCATTTTTAATTTTTTGAGGAGCCAGCACTTCCAGCATGAGCGATTTGAGATCCGTTTTTAACCAATTTTTGATCGGAATGCTAAACCCTTCCTTGCCGCGCTTCAATATTTGAGACGGCAAGATGTCACGCATGGCGTTTTTAAAAATATGTTTGGTATCAAATCCTTTCAATTTGTAGCGGCCGGCAATTCGGGCCGTGAATTCCACAAAACGGTGATCGAGCAACGGCACCCGCGCCTCCAGAGAGGTCGCCATGGACATGCGATCCACTTTCACTAAAATATCGTCCACCAGATAAGAGTGAATATCCACGTACAATTGCCGGTTGACGGTATCGCGACTACTGGAGCGATGAAAATACTTTCGGATAAATTCATACGTATCAAAATCTGTTATGCTTTCCTGAAAATCCTGCGAGTACAACAAGGATTTTTCCGCCTGCTGTAAAAATATCATCCAGCGTGTGTGCTGCAAATCATCCGGCAAACGCATGCCCTCCACAAATCGTTTGGCGCGATTGATCAAACCCTTTTTCTTCTCAGTGGGTGATATTTTGCTCAGGCTGGGTTCAATCAACTGCCCACGCAGAAAAGCAGGCAACCGCGAATAAACCTGAGCCATTTTGTTGGCTATATAGGTATCGTAACCCGCGAAAAGCTCGTCGCCGCCATCACCGGAGAGCGCCACCGTGACGTATTCGCGCGCGATTTTCGAAACCAGATAAGTTGGGAAAATAGAAAAATCTCCAAACGGCTCATCGAGGTGCCCGATCAATTTCTCGGTCAGCTCCAGGGCGTTCGCTTCGATGGTGAATTCATGATGCTCTGTTTTAAAATGATCGGCAACAAGGCGGGCGTAACTGGCCTCGTTGTAGGAGGCCTCTTTAAAGCCGATGGAAAAAGTCTTGACCGGCCGGTCCATTTCCCGGCTCATCAGCGCCACAATAGCGCTCGAATCGATCCCACCGCTCAACAAAGCCCCCAGCGGCACATCACTCATCAGGCGTATTTTTACTGCATCCTGCAGCAACGCCACAAGCTGCTCCTCGAACTCCCGCTCATTGAACTCCCGCTCTTCGTACTTCAGCTCCCAGTACTTTTTGATGGATATTTGACCGTTCTTCAAAGTCAGATGATGACCGGGAGGCAATTTGCGGATATTCTGAAAAATCGAATACGGGGAGGGAATATACTCGAATGTCAAATAAATATCCAGAGCCTGAGGATCCACCTCCCTGGGTACCTCTTTTAACTGTAAGATTGATTTCAGCTCTGAGCCAAACGCGAGCATTTGATGATTGAAATAGTAATACAGTGGCTTAATTCCCAGTCGATCGCGCGCTAAAAAAAGCGTGTTTTTTTTCTGATCCCAGATGGCAAAACCAAACATGCCGTTCAATTTGGTTGGACAGTCCACACCAAACTCCTCATAGGCGTGGACGATGGCCTCAGTATCGGTTTGGGTTCGAAATTGATGCCCGCGTTTTTTGAGTTCCTGGCGCAGCTCCAGATGGTTGTAAATTTCGCCGTTGAAAACGATCCAGATGGATCCGTCTTCGTTTGAAATCGGCTGGTGGCCGGAATTCAGATCGATGATGCTTAACCGACGCATACCCAGACCGGTCGAGCCATCAATCAGCACCCCGCTGTCATCCGGACCGCGGTGATAAATCACATCGCACATGCGCTTGACTTCGCGCTCGGTAACCATTTTTTCTCTATCGAAATAAGTAACGCCGCATATTCCACACATCAGTTCGCTCGCTTTTTTTGGCCTAATTGGTTTTCTAAATAAGTGTACACTTTTCTGGTTTTTTCCAGATACCCTTCATAACTGTATTTTTCCTGTGCCATTTTTTTGGCTTGTTCGACGACTCTGGCAGCGAGAAGTTTGTCACGTAAGATCGTCAGCACACCCTCACTAAAAGCCTCCGGGGTGCAATCGGTCAAAACAGCGGATTCATCATTCAGGACTTGCGTGTGCGTAATATGACGAGTTGCCACGATGGGTTTGCCTGAACGCAAGTAGGAATAGATCTTCAGCGGCGTGTTGTTGCCTTTGATTCTGGGAGAGACCAGCACGTCCGATGCATCGATATACGCAGGAATTTCGCCAGGCAGAACTGAGCCAGTAAAAACAAAATGATCCGCCAGGTTTAAATCTTTCACCTGTTTCTGATAAGATTGCACCTGCTCGGGCTTACCGCCCACCAGCACGAAGCGCACATTTTTTTCTTTTTCCACAATGCGCGCGCCGGAATCGATGAGCAAATCGATACCCTGATACGGTTCAAACGTGCCGGTGTAAAGAATGATCACTTCCCCATTGGTTTTGATTTTTTCCCTTAAATTCGCAACGGTCGGTGCGGTGTCAAATACCAAACTGTTGTCAGCAACATTTTCAATTAACATGTTGAATTTATCCGGGAAGCGCTGGTTGATGTAGTGATACAACTCCGGGCAAATGGTAATCACGGCTTGCGCTTTGTTAATGGTAGCCGCTTCCAACTTTTCGAACACACCGGTAATCCACTTAGAATTGGTGAACTTAAAATTGGACAACTGCTGCGGCAAGCTGGAATGCATGTCGTAAAGGTGTAGAGTCCGATATTTTTTTGCAAGATAGCTCGCAAAAAAACCCGCTTCTTCGTGCGAATGGATCAAATCAAACCGGCGCGCAGACAATATTTTTTTAGCTTTAAAAAAAATGAACAGATCCAGAATAATTTTGGCTTTCGAAGGGCCAATGTCAATTTTCTTGATGAACGGCACCTTTGGGATGCGATGAATGGTTACGCCGTCGATTTGGACGTCCTCGCCTAAATGATAGGTCAAAAGATCGATCTCATAACCCAATTTGGATAAAGCTCGCAATCGGTGCAATACACTAAAAGGGGTACCTCTTGGCTGGAAAAATGGCTGAGGGGCAATCATCAAAGTTCGCATGCGGATTCGATTCCTTTTGCAGGTGTGTTTTTTTGTAGAGCCAAATTCGGGAAGGCTTTATTATATTATGCTCGTTTCATTAATTTTAATTAATTAGGTAGTGTCTGAACGAAAACTACCCAATCTTCCCGAAGGTCTCCTGGCCGAGGGTGAATTCCTGCTTAGCTCGGTGGGAATGCCTTCGTGAAGAGGTTTAGAAATCGTGCATTTTTCGAGTTTTCGTTCAGACACTATGTAATAATTGATTCAGTTGATTCAGTCCATTTTTCCATCAATCTTCTTGCTGAATGTTTCTTCGACATGATCAACTAAGTCATAACTATCTTATAAATCGTCTTCAAGAATCTTATCTTTAGCAATTTTAATGCCAGTAACCGAGGCAATTTTCATGGTCATTCAATTGCGTTATTTTATTTATTTTATTAGACTTTAAGTTTATGATAAATATTGATTTCTCTCCAGAGCCATGTGCCATTTTGAAACGATGTACCTAACTGACACAGAGCAAAAAAAAAGAGTTTGTTTGAAGGTTGAAATCACCATGGTGGTTAAATGTGATTTCAGTGACCAAAAATCGGTTAATTTCAAACAAACTCTTTCTTTTACAACACGTGATTTTTATATTAACTCTTCAATTTATTGGTTTCAACTGCCAGTATAAATTATTACCACAAACAAAAAAGAGTTATTTAACAAGCGGACGACCGACGCTGGTATATTGAAAGCCCTTTTCCCGCATTTTTTCTGGATTGTAAATATTTCGCAAATCGATGATAATCGGCGCACGCATGACACTTTTAATTTTATCCAGATCTAAACTTCGAAATTGATTCCACTCAGTCAGAAACAATAAGGCATCACAATCCTGCGCCGTTTCATAAGTATCTTTACAATAAACCACGTTTGGCAGAATTTTTTTGGCGTTGTCAATAGCGATGGGATCAAACGCCTGGATGGAGGCGCCTCCTTCCTTCAGACTTTTCACGATATCGATGGCTGGCGACTCTCGAATATCGTCGGTGTTGGGTTTGAAAGATAAGCCCAGAACGCCGATTTTTTTGTCTTTGAAATCGCCAACCGCAGTTTTGATTTTTTTCAACATCAAGTTGCGCTGGGCTTCGTTTACCTTTACTACTGAATTTACAATCTGGAATTGATAGTCATGCGCTAATCCGACTTGCAACAGAGATAAGGTATCTTTCGGGAAACAAGAGCCGCCGTAACCCGGCCCCGGGTGCAGAAATTTTCTACCGATTCGCTGGTCCAGTCCCATGCCCTGAGCCACATGATGCACATCCGCTCCGATCAAATCACAAAAATTCGCGATTTCATTGATGAACGAAATTTTGGTGGCCAGAAACGCATTAGAAGCGTATTTGATCAATTCGGCGCTCTCCAAATTCGTGATCACAATGGGCGTTTCGATCAAATAAAGCGGTGAGTAGAGCTCTTTCATGATGGCGATGGCTTCGCTGGAGTCCGCGCCGATCACCACCCGGTTGGGACGCATGAAGTCCTCAATAGCTGAGCCTTCTCGCAAAAATTCCGGATTGGAAACCACGCTGAAATGGCTGTTGGCCGGGGCGTGTTCGCGAATGATGCTGGCTATGTGTTTGGCGGAACCCACGGGTACCGTACTTTTATTGACGATAACTTTGTAACCGTTGAGATGCTCGGCGATTTCTTTGGCAACATTTTCAACAAAACCCATGTCGGTAGAGCCGTCGGCTTTTTGAGGCGTTCCCACTGCAATAAAAATCACCAGTGAATTTTCCACGGCCTGCTTGATCTCTGTGCTGAAAGACAGCCTGCCTTCTTTGCTATTTTTTGCGACTAAGTCATCCAATCCCGGCTCATAAATCGGCAACTTTCCGCTACTGAGCATTTGGATTTTTTTTTCGTCAATATCCACACATATAACGTCGTTGCCGAATTCGGCAAAGCAGGTACCGGTTACCAGCCCCACGTAACCGGTGCCAATTACACTGATATGCAAATCTCGCCTCCTTGAATCTTAAAAAATTAGAACTCTGCAAAATGTAATTACGGGGGTTCAAGCTTCAGCCTGCCGCAACCTTAAAGGTTGAACACCCTACTTTGCAGAATTCCACTTAAAAAATAAACGTTTCTCGTTTTTTTAACTCGCCCCGTACCCAAACAGCACCACAAAAAATGTTTTGACGACAATTTTAAAATCCAGCCAAAGTGACCAGTGGTCGATGTATTCCAAATCCATTTCCATCCATTTTTCAAACTGAATTTTATTGCGGCCGCTCACCTGCCAGATGCAGGTGATTCCAGGCTTCAAACTCAGTCGGCGGCGCTGCCAGAGTTTGTACAGCTCCACTTCCACGGGCAGAGGCGGGCGTGGGCCCACGATGCTCATGTCGCCTTTGAGCACATTGATCAATTGTGGAATTTCATCGATGCTGAGTCTTCTCAATATTCTGCCGACGTTGGTGATTCTCGGGTCGTGCCGGATTTTGAATACCGGCCCATCCATCTCATTCATCTTCATCAACTCTCTCTTTTTCATTTCAGCTCCCACGACCATGGTCCTGAATTTATAGAGATTGAATTTGCGGCCGTTCAAGCCCGAGCGTACCTGAGCAAAAAAGACCGGCCCTTTGGAGGTGAATTTGATGGCCAGGGAAGCCATTAAAATAATCGGCGACAACAAAAGTAAAAGTATCAAAGCTAATGTAATGTCAATCATGCGCTTGACGAAGAGCTGCCACTGTTTAGCGGAGAAAGTTTCAAATTCCAGGAGTGGGAATCCACTGAAATCCGTTTGCCGCACTTTGGCGATGCGAAGGTTGTACAGGTCCATGCTGATGGAGGTGCTGATGCCTTCCCTTTCGCAGGCCAAAATGGCTTCATCGATGCGGTTCAGCCAGAGCCTGGGCACAACAAAAATAACCCGGTCCACCACGATGCGGTGCAAAATGAACGGAATGTCCTGCAGCCGGCCCAATACTCTGAGACCTTCGATTTGCTTGCCAAACATGCCGTGTTCATCATCGATGAGGCCCACAATATTTAAGCCCCAGTTGGCATGAGATTTCACCACCTTAATGAAGTCACAAGCCCTTTTCCCCGTACCCACAATTAATAAATTAACCTGGTTGTATCCCTTTTTATGAATATAATCGAATAAATTGTTGAGCAATATCTTAGCGATGGTCAGGTTAATTACAGTCGACACCGAATTGATGGCAATGAACAATCGACTGGTCAAGGTGAGTTTAAAAATGAAGATTAAACTACCCAAAGTAATGGTCGCTAACACCGCCGACTTCAAAATAATTTCAAATTCACGCGCGATGGTTTTGGTGCGCAATTCCTTGTACGCGCCTTGAATCGACAACAGAAACAGCCATATAGGAATGCTAGAAAAAATGAGAATAGCGTTTTTTTCTGTAAAAAACAAAAAGCTTTTTAAATCGGCTTCTTTTGCGTAAGCCATTTCGCCCAAACCATACAAATCGCGAATATAAACGCTTATAAAAAAAGAAAATACGAATGTAATGATAATGCATAAAGCATCGATAACTTTTGCCAGATTACTTAAAAAGGCTTCTTTCTCTTTAACCATGAAATACCTTTGTGAGGATTCAGTTGTTCAAACCATCAAATTCGCTAATATCAGATTCCATCGTCAGGAAGCCATTTTTATAAACCAGTCTACAAATTTTTCAATACCTTGTTCTATATTGACTTTTGGTGAATAACCAATTTCTTGTTTTGCACGGGTGACATCGGCATAAGTGACAGGCACGTCTCCCGGCTGATCCGGCAAAACCTGTATTTCAGGTTTTTTGCCCACAGAGTCTGCTATCAAATCGATCAACTTTTTCAGAGCGATGACCTGGGATTCCCCAAGATTGTAAATATGATAATCACGACAATGTTTTATGGCATTACAAATACCGTCGATGATATCGCTGATGTACGTATAGTCTCGCCGGGAATGGCCGTCGCCAAACATGCTGATGGGGCGGCCGTGATAAATGTTTTTTGTGAATTTATGAATCGCCATATCCGGACGCTGGCGCGGCCCATACACCGTAAAAAACCGCAAACAGGAGACCGGAAGTTGATACAAATGCGAATAGGTATAGCAGATCAGCTCACCGGCCTTTTTAGTGGCTGCGTATGGGGAAATGGGATGGTCCACGTTGTCATTTTCACTGAAGGGGATTTTCTTGTTTTTTCCATAAACCGAAGATGACGAGCCAAAAATAAATTTCGCAACACCAAAATCTTTCGACAATTCGAGCAAATTTGTGGTTCCTTGAACATTGACTTTTTCATACAACAAAGGATGTTTTATAGAGGGACGAACCCCAGCACGGGCAGCCAGATGCACTACGACATCAATATTATTTGCTTTAAAAAGCGATTGCAGCTGATCGTAATTTAAGATATCTCCTTCAATCAGTTGATAATTGTCATCCTTTAAAGCTGTTTCGATGTTGCGTCGTTTTATTTGTACGTCGTAGTAGTCGTTAAAATTGTCCAGACAGATGACGGTTTGCCCTTGCTTCAATAAAAGTTCACACAGATGAGATCCAATAAATCCAGCCCCGCCTGTTACCAGAATTGTTTGCATGTATTTTGGGTACTTTCTCCTTTAAATCCATATTTTTGTTAATAATGATAGTAGCTGTAACCGGGATGCGCCATATCAGCGGTGGTACCGTTGAGAATCGTTCCAATGACTTTCGCAGGCACGCTTTTAAACAGTTCGAGTTTTTGTCTCGCCAGATCCCGGTCTGTTTTACCCGCGCGAATAACGATGACTGCCGCGTCCACCTGTGTGCCCACTACCACCGCATCGGTTGCGGCATTCAATGGCGGTGTGTCAAAAATAATCAGTTCGTATTTTCTGCGCACCTCATCCAGAAACCGCTGCATTTGATGCGACCCCAGCAATTCCGAGGGATTTGGAATCAATGAGCCGCAACTGATCAAAGTCAGATTCGGTACATGAGTTTCATGTAAAATTGCATGCAACGGCACCACGCCGGTCAGGTAGTTACTGAAGCCCGGTTCTTTCGACACCCCAAAAGTGTTGTGCAAAACTCCGCGGCGCAAATCGCTATCGATCAACAGGGTATTGCTTTTCAATTGGGCCAGGGTGATCGCGAGATTGGCTGCGGTGAACGATTTGCCGTCGCCGGGTTCATTGCTGGTAATAACAAACGACTGCGTACGGCCATTTTCTTTTGAAAACATCAAATTGGTTCGCAGAGATCGATACGCTTCTCCGACCGGGGTTGGCGAGTAATCGTGCGTCACCAGTTGCTGATCTATTTGCTTGATTTTTTCTGAATCTTGAAAATCGAAAACCTCACTGAAGTCGATTTGTGGGATAGTACCCAACAACGGAATCTTCAAACAGCGTTTCACATCGTCCGCTGTTTTGATGCTTTTATCGAAAAACTCCAATAATAGAACCAACCCGATTCCAAGAAAAAAAGCAAAGCCCGTGCCTATTGCGGCATTTTTCTTTTTATCTCGATTTGTGGGGAATTCCGGCACGATGGCAGTGTCAAGAATTTCAGCATCGTCTGAGGTTACCGCTTCCGAGATTTGCGCATCCTGAGTTTTTGCCAAAAGTTCGGTATATTGTTTTTCCAACACTTTATTGTTGCGCGTCAATTCCGCAAGTAGCCGTTGTTGCGTCGGCATTTGTTCCAATCGATATTTGGATGCTGCAATTTCATTATCAATGGCGAGGACGCTACTTTCAAGATTTTGTATCTCCTGCCGGGCAATAACTTCGATCTTAGAATGTAGTTGATAAATTTCTTTTAATATTTCTCTCGCTTTCCTATTTTGTGCGGATGTACCGGCTACAATTTTTTTCCACTCCTGTTCCAGGTCTTTAAGCTGCTGCCGATAGATCAACATCGTAGCATCATCGTTAAACGCAGAATGGCCCACAATTTCAATCATGATATATCTTCGATTCTTATCTGCTTGTGAATCGCCGGAATCGTCACCCAAAGGAAACTCTTCATCCATTTTGGCTAAAAGATCCTGTAACGTTTGGATCATTTCTTTGGTTTTTTCTCTTCTTCTCGTCAAGTTGACCACTTCGTTGACCTGCCTGTTCTCGTCCGTATTCAGGTAGGTCGCATATTTTTCTTTAAAATTCTTTAATGCATTATCAGATTCATCTAATTTTTGTTTTATTAATTTTAATTGACTTTCCAGTATTTTACGGCGGCCGGTGATCCCTTCATTTTTCATTTTTGCGCTTTGCTCAATGAAAATTTCCGCCAAACGGTTGGTCATTTCTGCAACCAAATTGGGATCGGTATCCGACAACGTCACGGACATCAATGTTCCCGCGCGGTTAACATTTACCTTAATTCGGCTCTGGAAGGATTTAACCGCTTTTCGGAAAGCATCGACTTTAAATGGAATTTCAACGGGTAAGGTCAGCGGTTTGTTCACCAATTTGAATGAAAATCCGTTTATAGACGTGTACTCCTTCGTAATGTCACTAATGGTCCCACTCAGGATTTCAGAAAAATTTTCCGGTTCTTCTTTTGTGGCATAAGCCAATTGAAAGGTTTGATCCTCGTACAATCGCAGCGAATAATGTCCGGGCACCGGTTTTCTGGAGGTGGTAAAATCAGAAAAAATCTGATTTCGTTTGATCATTTGCTCACCCGCCAGCTCAAAGCTCATGGACAATCCCAATTGCGCCACGACTCTTTCGGCAAAAGATCGACTGGTGAGTTCGGTTTTCCTGCTTTCAATTAAACTACCTTCCTTGCCGGCAAACCCGTTAAACCGAATCAAAGCGGTTGCTTCATAAACAGGCGGTTGGCTTTTTAAATACAACGCCCAGGGAACGGATATGACAATGGTAATCAATAAAATTAACCACCAGCGTCTTTTTAAAGCACGATAATATCTTTGCAGATCTAAACTATCTTCTTCAGCTAAATCAGTTTCTTCGGTGAAATAGGTTTCCATAATTCACATTTCTCCTCGGCAGCTTTTCACGCAAGTTGTTTATTTTAAAATTTTTGAATTACAAAATAGAGATTAAGTAAAGCGATTCCAAATCTAAGAATTTCAAATGCATCCCGCACTCGGAACTTTTTTCTCGCAGGTACCAACACTTGATCACCTGAAAAGATACCGAGCTCCTGAAGCGTGTAACCTTTTTCGAATCCGCTCAAAATATTTTTTTTGACAATTTTACCACCGCGTTCTACCCACAATTTTTTCAGGTTACTGTCGTCATCCGGCCCGCCGGCCAAATCCACAAGCTGCCATAACGTGGCGTTTGGTGGAATCAGATACGTACCCGGCCGCCTGAATGCCCCCAACATGGTAACTCGAATCAGCGGTTCCACAATGATGACGGGATCCTGAAAGTAGGGGCTATACTTTTCTACTAAAATCTCAGCTAATGTTGTGGTGTTATAGCCCACGACTTTCACATCACCGAGTAAGGGGAAAAATACATAGCCACGGCTATCGATGGGATAATTGCCGTTGAGGTTGAGATTTTGATTTTTGCCGTCATTTATATTAAACGGTAGCCAGATGGTCAAACGCAAGGCATCGCTTCTTCGGAACGTCTGAGAATAAGATTGAGGCGCAGCCGATACCTCCACAGCCCATACCAAAATGAGAAGAAACATCCAAGCCAGATTCAGAGGACTGCCATTCAACCATCCATGATTGATTCTTACTTTCATATTCATGACTCACTTTTTTAAAATTGGTTAATAGTTAGGGTTAATATCTTTGAGCGTCTCACCGTGATCTGTAAAATCGAAATCTGTTTTCGTTATTTTCCAGATTTAACTTTTTCAACAGTCGCATCAGTTTGAAGATATTCACTTTTGTGAAACCAAACCGCTCGCAATTCAATGCCTTTTTTATTTTAAAGGCCCCTCTCGTGGGATCATCGATCACTACTAATTTCACTTTTTCGCTTAACGGCAACAAGTGTTCCTGAATTTCGGGTTTTTTGAAGACGTATTGTGCAGCATCCACAGTTCTGACTTGCTGAGTGGGTCTTTGAACCACGGTTGAGGCTGGCGCCCCAACGGTTTCGGCTTCCGGACGAAAACTTCGTTTCACACTTTTGGTTATATCCAATCCAATAGATAAATCAAAATCGTTAATGGCCTCTTCAATGGATTCATAGTAGGTTAGAATTTTATTAAACTCGAGCATTTCAAATACGTCGTACACTTCCGGCGTCATTTGAACGATTTTTAGATCCCCCCCTTGTTCACGAATGCCTTTTAACTCTCCGACAAACACGCCCCAACCGGCACTACTCACATAATTGACTTGTGCCATGTCAATAATGATGTGGTAAACACCACCGTTCATATTTTCTGTAATTTTATTCAGCAGGATAGAACATGTCATAGTATCGACATATCCTTTCACTGTCAGCATGGCAATGTCGCGGCGGGCTCCAACCCGACCCTGGGATATTCCTATTCCTTCCATATTCCTTTGTAAGTGTAATAGAATTCAGAATTAACTTATATTTACAAATTTTATGCCAGTTTCAGATTAAAATTCGATACATTTTTTTGATTCTATTTTTAATATTTTCGACACAACTTCAATATTATTCATACGGAACCTCTATTTACTTAATTTTTTTATGTGTCTGTTCGAAACATTGTACCTGAATGGAACAATTCATTTCTTTGATTTTCTATAAAAAAAGAAACGCATGGGAGTTTAGGATAATGTTACAAACACCACGCGTTTTTAAAAGATAAATCGACTTTTTAATTTTTCAATTTCTGGTGCTTTTTAAACTCATCAATTTTTGATACAATTTAACATATTTATGCGCAGATGTTTGCCATGAGAATTTGGCTTTCATGGCATTCTGTACAATTATCGACCACAATTCCTGATTTTGATAATTCTTTACGGCATTTTTAATCTGACTGATGATAGTTTTGGCGTTAAATTTTGTGTAAACGAAGCCGTTGCCTGATTTATTCTGCGGATCAAAATTTTCAATGGAACCTGCGTTGGCCGCTTTTATTGAAACCACTGGAATTGTGCCATAAACCAAGCTATTAAATTGATTAATATAGCCACTTTCATTTTGGCTGAGTGACAGAAATAGGTCACTACCCGCTACGACCGAATGCACAAGATTGAAATCTAGATTCGTTTTAAAAACGATTTTCTTTGGCCGCTTCTTTTGCAGCGCCATTATTTTTTTGTGATAACTCTGTTCGCTATCGGAAAGGGCGAGCAATTGCACCTCCATTTTCGCAAGCTCTTCACTTATGGTATTGAACAATTCAACAGATTCCGAATCGGTAAAATTTGCATGTGTGCAGATAACTGGAATTTTGGGATTGTACTCCAGTCCAAACAGTTGCAGTAATTCTTTTTTATTGTTGTGTTTGTTGGAAATATCCCGCTTGTTGTAATTGAAGGGGATCAGTTTATCTTTCTCAGGATCCCAAATATTTTCATCGACCCCGTTCGAAATCGAGAAGACATCTTTTTTTCTTGCGGTCAAAATTGCGGCCACATTATCGTTTTTCTCAGACCGTTTGCCGACATCGTTCGGAACCACGTCAAAAGCGGTATTGATCAAATCGGCGTTTTCCAACCCGGCTTGCAAAAAATTAAAATGACTGTTTTGCGTATAGTTGGCACTCGAAGGATAAATTAAATCCAAGATGCCCGTGTTCTCGATGTTGGCATAATCCACACTACCCTGTTCATCGAAATTTTGAATGGACAAGAGCGTTCGAGTATTTTTAAAAAAGGCATCGTCTTTGTATTTGGATTTCAGCAACACCGGAATAATGGCGGTCTGCCAATCATTACAATGGATGATATCCGGTTGCCAGTGCAGCAATTTTAAAGTCTCCAGGCACCCGATGGAAAAAAAAGTGAAGCGTTCGGCATTGTCGGCAAATGCTTGTCCCGTTTTCCTATCGCAATACAAGCCGTCGCGTTCAAAGAAGAACTTGTTATCTAAAAAGTATATTTGCACTTTTGAATCCGGAATAAATGCCGATTTTGCGCTGGCAACTTTCAGTTGATCGCCGATTTTAATTTCCAGCCCTTGCAAGCGAATCACATCCCGCAGAATATATTTTCTTTCGTTGATAAACTTATAATTCGGCATCATCAGCCGAATGTCGTGCCCCATATTTTTCAATATCTTGGATAACGCCCCGGACACATCAGCTAAGCCACCGGTTTGAGTGAACGGAGACACCTCGGATGAAACATAAAATATCTTCAATTTACCTTTCATTTCTCAGATTATGAAATCCATTTTTTTGTTATTAACTCATTCTAAATCTAAACAGCTTTGGCCAAACTTTCTGCGGCTCGTTCGGGCGGAACGGGATTGATGTAAAAACCCGACCCCCATTCAAAGCCGGCAACCTTGGTTAATTTTGGGATTATCTCTATATGCCAGTGATACTCCAACAAAAACGATTCTTGAATAGGCGAAGTATGTAAAATGAAATTATAAGGCGGATATCCCAGGGCTTTATTCATGCGATTCAACGCGTCGCGTAGCGTATCGGCTAAATCAGCATACATTTCCTCGGGCATATTTTCATAGTGCGAGTAATGTTCTTTTGGCAAGATCCAGGTTTCGAAAGGGAATCTCGGCGCAAAAGGTTCGATAATCATGTAAGAATCGTTATTCAAAACGATTCTACTTTGAGCCCTGGTTTCTTGTAAAATAATGTCACAATAAATACACCGTTCTTTATATTTGTAGTATTTTCGACTCCCATCCAACTCTTCAATAACTCTTTTGGGAATTATTGGCGTGGCAATGAGTTGTGAATGCGTGTGCTCCAGCGATGCCCCTGCTGCGACGCCGTGATTTTTAAAAATTAATATGTACTGAAATCTTTTATCTCGTTTCAAATCCAGCGTTCGGTCACGATATATCAGCAAAACGTTGCGCAGATGGTTGTCGTTCAAATCGGCCAAATCCAAAGCATGATTTGGCGTTTCGATAACCACTTCATGGGCTCCCACCCCCGTCATCATATCGTAAATTCCCTCGCCTTTACTGCTGAGTTCGCTCTCAATTTGTAGCGCCGGAAACTTATTGGGAACCACTCGAATATTCCATCCCGGTATGTTTGGCTCGTCGCTGATCGGCCGGATAGCCATGATCTCTGGCGGCGTCTTATCTTCGTTGCCCGGACAGAATGGACAGAAACCACCGCCTTTCAATTTCGGTTCGTTAGCCCAATCAGAAGGGCGCTTTCCCCGTTCAGATGATATAATTACCCACCGGCCTACAATCGGGTCCTTGCGAAGTTCAGACATAGATTCAGATCGAGCTGGTATTGAACAAAGGCACTGTTTTCTTTGAAAGTTAAATATATCATTTTTTAATCTCAAAGTCAAGAAAAAGGGCGTAGTACTGACTTTCTAATTTTGGTTTCAACTCAAACTGATAATAAAAAAGGGGTGAAAAATTTCACCCCTGATCAGGTTAATGAATTTCATTCAAATTAAATGCGTTATAATCTACCGATGTACCTTTGCGCCAAAGCCACGTACTCACTGTCCGGATAATTAGACAGTAACCGGTCGAATTCAGCACGCGCTTGCTGTTTGTCGCCCAATTTGAGATAACACAACCCCAACTTCAATTGCGCATCGTCACTTTTGTTTGAGTTCGGAAATGAAAAAACCTTTTCAAATTCCGTAATCGCCTGGTTGTAATTGACCATGCCGTAATAGCACTCCCCTATCCAGTACTGGCAATTGTCTGAAAGTGAATTATTCGGATCGCTCAAAAGCAATTCACTAAACGCATTCAATGCTTCCTGGTAACTTTTTGCATTAAATTGGTTAATCGCATACTGATACTGCGATTTGAATTCAGGGGAGGGTTCTCCCGATTTCGTGAATCGGGTAATCGCGCTGCCCCGCATCGGTTGTGACTTCATTCGGGATTGTAATTCGTCTATCTTAGATTCTTTTTCGCTTAATTCGCTTCGCAGCAGCGAAATTTCACGATCTTTTTTAAGCAACTCCTGTTCCAGCTCATCTGCCTGTTCACGGGAAGTGGTATCGGTGAACTCTTTGGATAGGTTGGTCTCCTGGGGATTTTCGACGGTACTTTCAACCGGCGTGATACCCAGCAACCTCAACACTTCCGATTCTTCGCCCCCGCTGTTCTGTGTATTTGTATTTTCTTCCCCTAATAACTCGTCCAGGTTGATATCCTGTTCGTCAAAATTAGAAGACTGGCGTGACGCCCCGCATCCCCAGGTAAGATATACCAATAACATTAAGGCCACAAATGTTACCATGACATTAATTTTTTTCCCAAACATCAATTCGGCACTCATGCTTACCTCCTGTAAAGATTCCTTCTAAATGTTTTCCGATTTTTGTTAATTTTGACTTCTTAAAACGAGATAAGATGCGGTACCCACAGATGCTGCTCCGATAACCCCGCCCAGAATTCGCCAGGGTTTGCCACTTGGAGATACTCTCATGGTTATCGGTTTACTGGGCAAACCCGAATAGCCTATGCCGCTCAAAGTCTCATCCACAGCAATGACGCAGTATTCAATCCCTTCTGTTGTTACCGCATACCCTGGTATGCTGCCTTGGTACAAATTGCCGCCTTCATCCGTCAGACGAACCACGTTCCAATTGGGGGTACCGATGGGGCGGTACAACGCAGCCACAACTCGCAATTCAATTCCAGAATAAACAAAAGCTTTAATGGGAATGTCGCTGCCGGATTCTGCTTTCGTGATCAAATCGTGAATTAAAATGGGGGAAGCGTCGTGATTGTTTACGGTTGTCAGGTCCAGGTTTGCTAAATTTTCCGGGCTGGGATTTTTCTCTGGTATTCCGTCGTGATCCAAATAGCCGTCTTTATCTTCCGCGATCTCGGGCATCAAATCGATATCGTCAGAAATGAAATCATTATCTCGGTCATTTTTATTTTTTCTGAAATAATAGGTTATGCCGGCATGCGCATCTAAAACCTGATCATTTTCATCGCCGAACGGTATGGAATCAAACACATCGGTCAACGAATATCGAAAGGAAGCTCCCACATTCACACTAAACTTTTTTGACAGATTAAATTCCAGCCCGCCGCCGGTTTTTAAAAATGAATCGAGCGTAAATTTATTGCTGGGTATCGTGCTGCCAGTGGCTTTCCAATAGACACCGCCGCCGCCGATGAACACATAAGGATTGACTTTTTTTAACGGTATAAAATTGAAAATCACGCTTAATTCAAAAGGGATGATAGTGGTCTTAAAATTTGAAATATTTAGGTTTGGTCCCGTATCGCTCGAAAGAGCAGAATATCCTAATTCGCCATTGATTGCTAAATAAGGTATCGGTAATACCCGAAGATGCCCGGAAATGATGGGACTCAAATTCGGGTTGTGGATATCCCCTTCCAATCGACTGACTCCGCTATTCAGTCCTATGCCAAAAATCCAATCCTTGGCAAATACCTGTTCCGTTTCTTGCGCCAATAGAGGAAATAGCAGCGCAACCATAAACAGAGAAAACGATTTCATCCTATAACCTTTTAAAATATGTGTAATTAGAATCAATTAAAGTTATAAAAATGCCATTTAAAAGTCAAGGTTTTTATTTTAAATAGGTGCTTGTTTTATCTAATTCTATCGAATGGAATTATTCGAATTGGGTTCCAGTGCGTGGTTTTTCGGTATCGATGTTAAATGCATCTTCTTATGAAACTGATTCCTTGACAAATATGCAAGATATTTTTCAAAAATGTAAAATATAATTTTGACCTGAATTGAGCGATTCAGCGTTGAACTGTCCTGTCAGCGGGTTTAAGTGTTTAGAATCATGGGTGTTCACGCTTCAGAGCCTGTGTGAATAGTTGAATGTAAACAAAAAACCATTTTCGTCACTTTTGTCATTCTGGAAGAATCTTTTTAAATCGTCTGAACGAAATCTACTCTATCTTCCCGAAGGCCTCCTGGCCGAGGGTGAATTCCTGCTTGGCTTGGCGGGGCCGGTCCTGAGCTTTGTCGAAGGGACGTTTTCGCGAAGAGGTTTAGAAATCGCTCCTTTCTTGAGTTTTCGTTCAGACACTAATTAACAGTACTTTACGTACAAATAAAAAAAGATCCCGCGGTTGCGGGATGACAGACGGGCAGTTTGCGCGTCTTCACACAGTCTCTTCAGGGTGTTTTTCCCCGCATCCCAGCACAAAGTCCCCGGTCAGGAATCGTTCAATTTAGGTTTGAGCAATTTGGCAGGGCGAAGCGAGTTTATTTTATCAAATATATTCGAATCGCTTTTTGGAGGCGTTCAACATCAATCCGACGATGATCATGTTGGTTAGTAGCGAAGAGCCGCCGTAGCTTAAAAACGGCAGCGGCAGGCCGGTGACCGGCATGATACCCACGGTCATGCCAACGTTTACGGATATCTGAAACAACAAAATAATGACGCAGCCGAACACCAGCAGACTGGAAAAAGCACTCTTAGCCTGGGTAGCTATTCTGATTCCTTTGAATACCAGATAGAGAAATAAAGCTAAAATGACGAGGACGCCGACAAAACCAAATTCTTCTCCAATCACACAAAAAATAAAATCGGTATGTTGTTCCGGCAAAAAGCGCAGATGCGTTTGGGTACCTTGCAAAAAGCCTTTTCCCAGAAACCCGCCAGATCCGATGGCCACTTTTGATTGGATGACCTGATACCCCAGACCGTGTGGATCCGTTACCAGACCTAAAAAAGTCAAGATGCGTTGTTTTTGATATTCTTTTAAGATATTCCACATGATGGGGGTAAAAATACCGACGCTGATATTGATAATTAAATTGATCAAAAAAAACACCAGACCTCTTTGGAACAGAATCAACACCAGGCTGATGACCAGCATAGCAATGAGAAAAGAGTAGTAATTAAACGCGCAAACTAAACTGAGCAGGGGTGCGATTAAAACAAACAAAACAACATGAGAGAGGCCTGCCCAGTGCATGATGGGGAGAATCAAGGCTAAAAAAACCAGCGCCGATCCCAGGTCGGGTTGCCGCATGACCAGCACAAGTGGAATAAAAACGATACCGAACGCGAATGCCACATCAGAAACATTTTTCAGGTTTCGGTTCTCCTGACTCAAATATTTGGCCAGGGCTAAAACCGCCGCGATTTTAGCAAACTCGGCCGGTTGCATCAAAAACGGTCCCAACTGCAGCCAGCGCCGTGTACCTGCGCCCTTTCCAACCACTAGCACTACTAACAAAAAAAATATCGCAATAATATAAATTGTGTAAGCGTATTTGTAAAAAAATCGCAACGGCAGCACATAGCAGGTGATCAACAAAATAAAACCGAGCGTGACCCAGAGCAGCTGCTTTTTAAATTTTAAAAAGCCCGTCTTCGATTCGGCGGCGTAGGTCGCACTATAAATCGCCAACAGCCCAATCAAGAGCAGCAGGACCACGGTCACGAACAGTCCTACATCCACATTGCGAAATAATCTATTTTCGTTTAACATGCTCTACTACTCATCAATTTGAAGCCACGTGTTTATTGTCAAAATAAAGGGACAGGAACCCGCGCGCAATCGGCGCGGCCACGGCGCCGCCCGAACCGCCGTTTTCTACTAGCACACAAAAAGCTATTTCAGGCTTTTCCATGGGAGCAAATCCAATAAACCAAGCATGGCTCTCTCCGTGGGGATTTTGCGCCGTGCCGGTTTTTCCACAAACTTTCACGTCGGTTCTGCGGGCACTTTTGGCCGTACCTTTGATGCCGTTAACCACCCGATACATACCCTCTTTGATGACTTTAAAAGTTGCCGGTGAGATTTGCTCGATCCTGGTGGAACCGAATTCCGGAATGATGGCGTCGTTGGATATGGGGTCCACGACTTTTTTTAACAGGTGCGGCTGATACGCCACCCCCTCGTTTCCTAATGTCATGGCAAAATAAGCCATCTGCAAAGGTGTGGTCAAAAGGTCGCCCTGGCCTACTGACAAATTCAAAAGCAAGCCTCGGGTCCACCCTTTCTCGCCGTATTTGGTGTCAAAGTACCGTCTGTCGGGTACCAGGCCGGCGCTTTCGTTGGGCAAATCGATTTCGGTCTTTTTTCCAAAGTGAAAGCGTCTTGAAAATTCAGACCACTTGTCCAAACCGACTTCCAGGCCTTTGGTGTAAAAATAAACATTACAGGACTGCTCGATGGCCTCGATCAGACCGACCCAGCCGTGTCCGCCTTTTTTCCAGCAATCGAAATTTCTTCTGCCCAGACGATAAGTGCCCGTGCAAAATATCTTTTGCTGTAAATTCATCAATCCCGATTCCAGACCAGCGGCCACCAGCACCAGTTTATAGGTGGAGCCCGGCGGATACAGACTCTGACAAGATCGGTTGTACAGCGGGTTGCCTTCATTATTGATCAATTCATCCCAAATTTTTGTGGTCAAGGGATTCGAAAAGAGCTCCGGGTCATAATCGGGCTTGCTCACCAGCGCCAGGATTTCACCGTTACGAGCATCGAGTACGGCTGCCGCTCCTTTTTTATCGGCGAGAGCGTTTTCCAGGTAGCGTTGAATTTCAGCATCAAAGGTAAGATAAAGGTTTTTGCCGGGTTGCCTCGGCCTTCCTCCAGAAAGCTCGGGCAAATCCCGTACTTCGCGTCCAAGAACATCCACTTCTACATACTTTAAACCATACTCGCCTCGCAAATAATTCTCATATTGCAATTCGATGCCGCTTTTGCCGATGAGATCCCCCAATCGGTAATCGTGTTCTTTCAAACGGGTCAGTTCTTCGGAGGTGACCTCACCGAGATAGCCAAAAATATGAGGCGCCCGCACGCCGGCGGGGTAGAATCGTTTGGTTTCCAAACTATAAAAAACGCCTGGTAAATCTAGCCGGTGCTCTTCTATATCGCTCAGCACCTTGAAGCTGATCTGCCTTTTTATTTTGACCGGCGTAAAATTACCGATTTTTTCTTTGATGGTTCGCGCTTTCAAAGCTTCATGAGGTTGCTCCAAAATCTCCGACAACAGACTGATGGTGCTGTCCGTTTTCAAGAATTCATAAGGAACTACTGATAACGTATAAGCCGGCCGATTATCAACTAGAATCTCACCGTGTCGATCATAAATAATTCCTCGCGCAGCCTCAATTACGACTTCCCGAATTCTATTTTTTTCAGACTCGTGAAAATATTTGTCCCAGTTATAAAGCTGTAATTGCACAAACCTGAAAATCAAAACTAAAAAAATAACGATCGAAAGCGATTTATAAAAAATATGAACCGTGACTTTATTTTGCTTCATAGCATATCACCGTGCCTTCAATCCAAACCTTTTTTTCGAAATTTCGGGCGAAACAGAAAAATCATTATCATGAAAAGAAGTGTGTAAAATGACGTCGGTAAGGCATGCAGAAACAAGGTGTTCCAAAAATTCACAGGCACATCAATGGTTAATATAGTGAAATAGATGAGATCGTGGATCAATAAAATAATCATGAAAATCCCAATAGTGCGCCAGTTCGGTTTATCCGATTGCTTTTGACTGAGGAAGCCGACTGCATAGGCGGCGATGGTGTTGGTTAATGAAGACAATCCAATAAAATCCGTTAAGAGAACATCGATCAGCAGCCCCGCCGTGAAGCCGGCGATTACGCCCCAAATCCGGCCATTTTTTAGGGTAAAATAAACCACCGCGATCAAAACAAAATCGGGGGTGATGTGCTTAATTGAAAACAGCGGCGCCAGGGTGACTTGTAAAATGATGACGATGATGAACAGGAAGAGCTGCAGAAAGATGGTCATTTAAATTTGTGAAATCTAATTTTGTCGAGTTCGAATTACAAATACCTCTTCTAGCTTTGAGATATCCACACTGGGTTGAACAACGATATTTAAAAATAACTCACGCTCGTCCTTAGTACATTCCGCCACGTGGCCGATTATCAACCCGGCTGGGAAAATCGAGCTATAGCCGGAGGTGGTCACCAGATCACCAACTTTTACATCCGCTCGTTTGAATACGCCCGATAGAATCACATGCTCACCTTGCTGCCACTCGATGATGCCGGTCACCCGGCTGCGTTGAATCATGGCGCTGACACGAAAATTGCGATCCAGAAGCAATTGTGCCACCGAATGGCGCTGCCCCACACTGAATAGTTTCCCCACCAGTCCCTGGGAGGTCACCACGGCCATATTTTTTACCAGACTATCCTTATTACCCGCGGTAATAATCACTGATTTGATAAAACCGTTATGGCCGGCGCCGATAACTTTTGCGGGCACTAAATCCAACTGACTTTCCGACTTGAAATCGAGCAGTTGCTTCAACCGATCATTTTCAAACCGGGCTTCGCGCAACTTGCTGTTTTCGATCATCAACTGTGCATTTTGTTGCCGGAGCCAGCGGTTTTCTTGATAAATTGCGTTAAACCGTGAAACCACAGACGCTTTTTCCAGCATGAAACCAAATCCACCCAAAGCCCAGGTTTTGATGGAGCGTATTTGATGTCCGTCGTTAGAAAAGATTAAAGCTAAAGAAAGGACAACCGCGGCAAGTAGAGTGAGGTATTCTTTTTGTTTAATGAAAAGATCATGAAACAAACGCATATCAATATCTTTTTACCCTACTCAGAACTTTGTGATAACCGTTCAAATTGTCAAAAATTTTGCCCGTACCCAAAACCACGCAGGTCAACGGATCATCTGCAACGATGATGGGAAGCTCAGTGGCCAATCGCAACCTTTCGTCCAGGCCTTTCAGTAAGGCGCCGCCGCCGGTTAACACGATTCCCCGATCCAAAATATCGGAAGCCAGCTCCGGCGGGGTTCTTTCCAGGCACAATTTTACGGCGTCAACAATGTAGCCCACCGATTCCGCAAGCGCTTCCTGAATCTCTTTGGATTGCACTTTGACGGTCTTGGGAATGCCATCCACCAGGTTGCGTCCTTTTACGATGCGCACTTCGTCGGACTCATACGGCGCGGCCGAACCCATGGTAATTTTGATGGCTTCGGCGGTATTTTCGCCAATCAACAAATTGTAGGCTTTCTTGAAATATTGCAGTATCACTTCGTTCATCTCGTCGCCGCCAATGCGAATGGAGATATCGGTGACGATGCCGGACAGGGAGATCACCGCGATTTCAGTGGTACCCCCGCCGATATCGATGACCATACTGCCCACGGGCTCATCGATGGGCAGATTCACGCCGATGGCTGCTGCCATGGGCTCCTGAATCAAATAAATTTCTCGTCCGCCGGCGTGCTCTGCCGAATCGCGCACCGCGCGTCGTTCCACTTCCGTGATGCCGGAAGGAATGCAAACGGCGATTCTTGGTCGCACCAGTCGATTTGTTTGCACTTTTTTGATGAAATAGCGAATCATTTTTTCGGCCAGGTCGAAGTCGGCGATCACACCGTCTTTCAGTGGTCGAACCGTCACCAGATTCTCAGGCGTGCGCCCCATCATGGTTTTGGCGTCGTTGCCGTACGCAAGAATTTCTTGAGAATCTTTCTGGATTGCCACGATAGATGGCTCGTTGATCAGAATCCCCTTCCCCTTTACATAAACCAGGGTATTCGCGGTGCCTAAATCGATGGCAATATCATTTGAAAAAAAATTTGTCCAAAAACTTTCTGAATTTGATCCCATAGTTATTTATTTTTTTAGTCCCTTAAATAATTATTCAATTGCTATTTAGTGTCTGCTCGAAAACTACTCTGAGTGAATTCCGGCATGGTTCGGCGGGGCCTGTCCTGAGCTTTGTCGAAGGGACCCCTTCGCGAAGAGGCTTCGAAATCGTGCATTTTTCGAGTTTTCGTTCAGACACTATTAATGAAAAAATTGATGTTACGGTTCCGCGAGCCATCCTGCAATTGCGGGATAACAAAACAGGCTGAACCGTTACAAATTGACTTCAATGCCGAAAATGCCGAACATGGGTGAACACCATGGCCAGATTCAGCTGGTCCGCGGTTTCGACAACCTCGGGATCGCGTATCGAGCCTCCAGGCTGAATGATGGCCGTAGCCCCGGCCCGGGCTGCCATTTCCACGCCGTCGCTAAACGGATAGAATGCATCCGATGCAACTCCCGTGCCAGTCAAGTCCAAACCCATCTGTCGTGCTTTCTCCACCGCCAAACGCGTTGAATCCACACGCGACATCTGACCCGCACCGATACCGATGGTCGCGGTATTTGAAGTAAAAACAATGGCATTTGACTTTACCCATTTCACTATCCGCCAACCCAATTTCATGGCCTGCCATTCATAATCCGTGGGCTGGCGTTTGGTGATCACCGTAAATTTTATATCGTTTAAATTAAAAAAATCTTGATCTTGGATTAAAACACCGCCCTGTACTCGTTTCACATCCAATCCAGCCGCCCGGTGCCCTGCAGCAGCAAGACATTCCAATAATCGAATGTTTTTTTTAGTCTGCAAAATCTTCAGGGCGGCTGGCTCGAAGGCCGGCGCCACCACCACTTCGGTAAAAATTTCTGATATGGCCCGAGCCGTTGCTTCATCCACCGCTTTATTTAAACCGACGACGCTGCCGAAGGCTGAAACCGGATCCGTGGCTTTTGCGCGTGCATAAGCCCCCGCCAGAGCGCTGCCCACTGCCAGACCGCAAGGATTGGTATGTTTAATAATAGCTGCACAGGGTTCCCGAAATTCCTGTACGCATCCTACGGCGGCATCCAGGTCCAGATAATTATTGAAGGAAAGTGCTTTTCCGTGCAATTGTCTGGCGGCGATGATTCCCGCAGGAGGCTTGTCGGCATCGCCGTAAACAGCCGCTTTTTGATGTGGATTTTCTCCGTAACGCAAATCCTGAATTTTTTTAAAACGGAGCGCCAGTTGTTGCGGAAATTGAGCAATTTCCGAATCTCGTGTAAAATACCCGCTAATAGCCGCATCGTACTCACAAGTTCTGGAGAAGGCTTTTGCCGCCAGCCTCTTGCGCGTGGCCAGAGACACCTCACCCTGATTATTTTTCATTTCATTCGCGACCTCGGGATACTGTTCGGGCTGGGTTAAAACCGCCACATGCGGATAATTTTTTGCCGCTGCCCGAATCATGGAGGGACCGCCGATGTCGATATTGTCAAGCGCTTCCGATTCCGTACACTCGGCACTGCGGATGGTTTCTTCAAAAGGATAGAGATTGATCACCACCATATCGAAAAGCGCAATGTGGTGTTGTTCGATTTCGCTGAGATGCGATTCATCGTCGCGCCGGGCTAAAATACCGCCAAAAATTTTCGGATGTAACGTCTTTACTCTGCCGTCGAGAATTTCAGGAAGGCCGGTGAGTTCAGAAATGGGTTTTATAGGAATACCGGCGGTGGATAGATGTTTGGCGGTGCCGCCGGTGGAAACAATTTCAAATTGCTGGGCGATTAATGTTCTGGTAAATTCGACGATACCGGTTTTATTATAAACACTGATTAAGGCTCTTTTCATTTGAATTGATTATTTTTTTCTCGTTTAATGGTACTCCTGGGATAATTCATAAAACATCGTTTGTATTCAACCCTTTACCCGTTCATTCACGACATGACAAGTGTTTCAGACATCCGGCTTTCGGCCCTTTCCACCAACCCTGCCAAGCCTGAAGACCGCGGTCATAAATGGGCAACCAGCCCTTATATGCTAAATCCAATTCCACCGAAATAGAATTGGATTCAGAGCTTTTCGCCAAAGTTTAAAATAGGGAAAAAAAAGCCTCTTGCCAACATATTTTTTTATTTTTTAACAATGACTTTTCTTCCCTGAATCACCACACGGTTTTCAGCAAACAGTTGCAGCGCTTCTGTATAAATTTGGTGCTCTACTTTTAGTACCCTTGCGGCCAAGGTTTCGGGGGTATCGTCGTCAAAAACAGGCACACATTTTTGCAGAACCGGCGCGCCGGAATCATACTCGTCATCCACCAGGTGCACGGTGACGCCGGACACTTTACAACCATAGTCGAGTACCGCTTCATGCACTTTTCGACCGTACATACCTTTGCCGCCAAAAGATGGCAGTAATGCCGGATGAATATTTACTATGCGATATTTGTAAGCACGTACGATATTCGAGCTGAGCTTTTTCAAATAACCTGCCAGGGCGATGATCTCCACATCAAAATTTTCTAACTGCGACAATAAGGCGTCGTCAAAATCATCGTCAGACTCAAATTGTTTGCGGGCCAGGTGGAGACTCGGAACGCCATGCTTCCTGGCGATCTCAAGAGCACCGGCGTCCGCGCGATTGCTGAAAACCAGCACGATCTCGCCGTGCAGCTTTCCATCCTGGATGGCCTGATAGATGGCTTCAAAATTAGAGCCTCGACCAGAAGCAAAAATGGCAATTTTAAGCGGATTCAATTTGAACCATCAAAATGAAGGTTTTCTGTATATCGATTTAGACTACGGGTGATTCAATTATTTGCAGCTCGCCGCGGTCGGCGTCAAGTGCGACTTGGACTCCCAGGGGAAGCGTGTATTTTACGTCAATGTGGCCATAGGGCAAACCGCTTAAAACGGGGAAATTCAAATCCCTGGTGACATCGTCCAGGACCTGTTCAATGGTCAGACTCGGCGAATCGGGATCCGGTGCGCAATCCTCAAACTGTCCGACGACCATACCTCGAAGCCGATTTAGCACGCCGGCCATTTTCAAGTGATGGAGATGACGGTCAATTTGGTATGGCTGCTCGCCGATGTCTTCGATAAATAAAATCGCGTCTTGAAAATCTGGAAAATAAGGCGTGCCGAGCAAGGCGCAAATGAGCGACAGGCAGCCGCCCAGCAACGGGCCTTTGGCCTGGCCGGGTTTCAAACACTTCCACGCCTCCGACGGCTCAGTCAGCCTGGCGCCGTTCCGGATTTCCGTGAGCATGCGCCAAAAGTGTTTTTCTGTGAACGCATCCATTCCCTTGGCCATTTCAACGGCGGCCATAGGCCCGGAAAAGGTCACCAATCGGGTTCTGGCAAAAAACGCCAACTGCAGGGCGGTGATATCGCTGTAACCCACAAATATTTTAGGGTTGTTTTCGATGATCTCGTAGTCAACCAAATTGAGCAGTCTTGGCGTACCGTAACCGCCGCGAGAGCAAAATATGGCGCGCACTTCTTCGTCTGCAAACATGCGATTGATATCCTCGGCGCGGGCCGTATCCGTGCCAGCTAAATAGCCGTATTCATCGTGGACATGCTCCCCCACCCGAACCTCGTAGCCCTGGTTTTCTAAATAAGCGATTCCTTTTTTCAGGCGTTCTTTCAGCATGGGACTGCCGGGCGAAATGATACCGATCACATCACCGGCATGCAATTTTTGGGGAAACGTGACGGTCGAATTCGTTTGCATTATGGTTGTATTGGGACTCTGGATTTTGGCTAAAACCGCATTTCGTCGTTCAACAGATCGAAAATTTCATTATAATTCGCGATGCGGTATTCGCCGGCTTTATAAGTAAACACCACGCGCCGCCGCAAACTGAGATATTGCCAAACCAGCGCCGGTTTCCGCAGTGCGATGGGGTCGGCGAAGCGGTCATAGTAGTTGGCCTCTTCAATATAATCGGGCGCGCCCAGCAAAATATAGATCATGCCCATCTCGGTTCTCCAGCCGTCTTTGTTCTGTGTAAAACGTTTATTGGCAAACTCGACTCTCTGGTAATATTCATCAAAATATTCGTTTCGCGGCGTGTCGGGAGTGGGATCGCGTTTTGCCCAGAAAGCTTTGAATAGATTGATCTGCTCCTCTCCTTGAGCTTGCTTGAGTTTCTTGAATTCGTCTTTTTTGGCGATGTAAACGAGTGGCTCAATGGATTCAGCCAGATTTTCAAAAGCAGAAAAGGAACTTTCGCAAAAACAATTGATGTTCTGCTCGGCGCTGAAGGAGCTTGCCTTTGTCTGCGTTAGAATTTTTATGCGATTCTTTTTATTGACACTTCCAGAATTTTCAAGCTCTAAATAAACGGCTGTTATTCTGCCGCGGCTTAGCACTAATTTATCGCCAGTATCTAAAATTTGATCCTTGGAATCCACAATTTCATATTTTATTTGTACGGAATCCTTCTCTGGTACGTTATAAATTTCAAAATACGCGTAATAATTCGAACCCTTTAATTTTAAATCAGCCACGTCAGTCAAAAAATCCTGCTCGATTTTTTGCGCAATGATAACTGAATCCACCACAATGACTTCGCTAAACATCACCTCTGGTTTGGAAAAATCGCGCAGCACTACAAACCCTTCTTGCGTGCCCGTGCGCCGGGTTTCTTTATCATAAAGCTCAATTTTAAAATTGTATCGGTCGGGAGAAACATCAAAATAGAGCCCCGTGATATCGTACAATTCAAGAGAGTTCACTTCGTCGAAATTCTGGGCGATAATTTTTCCAGAGTGGGTTTTGCGGCTTGTTTCTTCACCCGAAGTATCAAACAGGGTCACCGTCAGGTCATAATCCGCTTGAAATTTTTTACCGCGGGATTTGATAAATTGCAGCTCGTCATTGACGACTTTCAGAATGAAAATTAACCGGCTCTCATCTTCAAATTCCGAGGCGGTATTGTTCAATGCCACCTCAAAATGAGGGACGTCTTTTGGCTGGGCAAGTTTTTTAAATTCATATTCAAATCGGTCCTGAAAAAAAACAGGCGTCGCCAGCAAGCTAATCCCGTAAATGGTTACAACGAATAGCACTTGTAACATAGGATTGACCCGTTTATTTAATGATTTCATACAGAACGTCAGGATTTTCTAAACGATACTCACCAAAACCGATTTCATCGATAAAAATCAGGCGCCGATTGTACTTATAATAATTCCATATTTCCACGGCTTTTATGGTTCTACCTGAAAAACTAACAGAGCCTTGATTATAGGGATTACGATCGATGGTATCGGGTTCGCCTAACTTGACGTACACCCACCCCATGTCCGTTTTCCAGCCGGCCCTTCTCATACCGTAAAAATTATCTTTGGCATATTTGATTCGTTTGTAATATTCCTGGCGCAGCTCATTTTCAGTGGTACCGGGGGTGGGATCATATTTTTTCCAGAATTCGATGAACGCCGCGTGTTTTTCGGCCTGAGTTTTCTTTTTTAATTTAGAAATTTCTTTTTCAGTTGCAATGTAAATCAACGATTCAATAGCTTCATCGAGATCGTTCATGGATTCCGGTAGAGCTTCCCAATGCCAGGTAAAAGCCCGTTCCACCTCGCTGACCTGGTCGTGGTTAGTGACTTTAATTTTGGTCAAATACTTCCCGTGCGGCAAATTGTCGCTGGCGATTTCCATAAAATTCTTGGTGATGGCGCCCTGACTTTCACGCCAGAACTCGCTGGTTTCCACTACTTTGTCCTCTTGATTGACGATATCATATTGAACATGGATGCTATCCGATTTTGGCACATTGTAGATCTCAAAATAAGCAAACAATTTGCTATCCTCATGTTTGATACCGGATACTTTGGGGCTGAATTTAAAATCGCCGCTGTCGAACTTAGTGAGGTAATCCAGATAGAGGATGTCGCTGGCTGAAATTTCCACGCTTGAAAACTTGCGCAATTCGACGCTTTGTTCCTGATGTGTGGACTTAAGGGTTTCCAAATCCTGCAGCTCGAGAACGATTTGGTATTTCCCCGG
This sequence comes from bacterium, assembly GCA_046757025.1. Taxonomy (GTDB): domain Bacteria; phylum Zhuqueibacterota; class Zhuqueibacteria; order Oceanimicrobiales; family Oceanimicrobiaceae; genus JBHHXN01. The sequence continues at coordinate 19,460 of JBHHXN010000001.1, read as the reverse complement.
CGCCAAATCAAAGGAGACTTTATTCATACTCGATTTTAACGGGGAGTTGATCTCACCGATATCGGCAGTGATCACGTTGTCTTGCAAATTTTTACCATCGATGGACTTGCCTTTACTATCGAAAATATCGATGGTCACTTCGTAGTCGGCACGAAAACTGGCGTCTTCTGTTTTGATAAATTGCAGCTCATCATAAGTTATGCGGATGTAGATATCCAAACGACTCAGTTCGAAATTTTCAGAAGCCATGTTGACTAAATCGAACTCAAAATATGGAACCTCATTAGAGCTGATTGCGACCAATGTTGACGATACCGAAGGGATTTTGAGTAAACAAACTCCGGATAGGATTATTAGTGCCAGTGCGAATCGGTTAATTTTTAAATTCAAACCCTTCATGTCGGTACCTCCAAAAGAGCCATCGACTCTTTCTATTTTGATAGAGTAAACTTTATCTGACGATCAGTTCACCCGACAGCTCATAATCATGAGCCTGCGTTATTTTTACCGGGTAAAACTGCCCTACTTCTGCCACACCTTCGACGACGACAGAGTTGTCGATTTCCGGGCAGTCGCGAAAGGTACGTCCCCGGAACAATCCAGTAGCCGCATCGAACTCGTCGATGAGCACTTCTTGTGTGGTGCCAAGTAATTCACGGTTCATTTCATAGGAGATTTGTGCCTGAATATCGTTTAATTCAGCCCATCGTTCCTGCTTGACCTGTTCAGGAATTTGATCAGGAAACTCATACGCCGGCGTGTTCTCTTCGCGTGAAAACGCGAAAAGACCCAGCCGTGTAAAGCGGGCTGCTTCCAAAAACTCCGCCATTTCCTGATGTGCTTCTTCCGTTTCTCCTGGAAAGCCCACAATCAAAGAAGTGCGAATGGCCACAGCCGGCGTGTGTTTTCTAAGCCTTGCAATGATATGTTCAATTTCTGTACGTGTGACCTTTCTCGCCATGGATTTAAGTATTTTATTTGATACGTGTTGAATCGGCATATCAATATATTTTATAATACTGTTTCTATCTGATAATATTTCAAATAATTCATCAGAAAAGTGCGCCGGGTAGGTATAAAGCAATCGAATCCACTTGATTTTTTTGATATTCATCAACTGCTCCAGCAGTGGCGCCAGCATCTTTTTACCGTACAGGTCCTGGCCGTAAACGGTCGAATCCTGGGCGATGAGCAGCAGCTCCCTGACACCCAGCTCAGCCAGATTTTGTGCTTCCTCCACCAATGACTCCAGAGGGCGGCTCATAAACTTACCCCGAATTTCAGGAATGGAGCAAAAAGTACAGGGATTTTCACATCCTTCTGAAATTTTCAAATAAGCATAATGCGCGGGTGTGATGAGCGTGCGCTCTCCCAGCAGCTCACGTTTGAGATTCAGATTTTTCAGAATGCGATTTAAAATGGCATTCAGATCGCGGTTACCGTAGAAACCGTCCACTTCCGGGATTTCTTTTTTTAAAATATGGCGATAGCGCTGCGAAAGACAACCGGTGACGAATACCCACTGGCAGGGGCCGGTTTTTTTCAATTCCACCGCCTGCAAAATGGCCTCGATGGATTCTTCCTTGGCGCCTTGAATAAAACCGCACGTATTTAAAATGATGGTTTCGGCTACTTGGGGATTTTCGACCATTTCTACGTCTTGGCCCTGTAGTCCCGCCAGCAGATATTCAGAATCCACGATATTTTTAGGGCACCCCAATGTGGTGAGATTTATTTTCATGTAAACAACGCCTCGATAAAAGTTTCCGCTTCAAAGGGTTTTAAATCGTCCATGGACTCACCCAGTCCGATGAATCGCACCGGTAGCTGCAGTTGATTTTGAATGGCCAGCACCATGCCGCCTTTGGCGGTGCCGTCCAGTTTCGTCACGACGACACCAGAGACATCCACGGCCTCTTTGAACTGCTTCGCCTGCACCAGGGCATTTTGCCCGGTGGAGGCATCCAACACCAGCAGCACTTCATGCGGTGCGCCCGGCAGCGCTTTGTCCAGCACGCGATGAATTTTCTTCAGCTCCTCCATCAAATTGATTTTGGTGTGCAGACGGCCGGCGGTGTCGATAATTAAAACATCCACACCTCGAGCCTGAGCGGCATTTAACGCATCAAACGCCACCGCCGCCGGATCGCCGCCGGCTTGTGTGCGCACAATATCCACCTGCGCCCGTTTCGCCCAGATTTCCAACTGCTCGGAAGCCGCGGCCCGAAAGGTATCTGCAGCAGCGAGCAGAACTTTTTTACCCTGTTCGTGCCAGACCTTGGCTAATTTCGCAATGGTGGTGGTTTTGCCGGTTCCATTTACTCCCACTACCATAATCACAAATGGTTTCATTTTGAAATTAAAGAAATCGACGCTTTCGCCGTGCGCAAATTGTTTATGACCAGCCTGTAAATGCGTCAGCAATGCCTGTTTCAAGAATCGAAGCAGTTCATCGGAACGGGTGAAGCCTTTTTTCGCCACATGCTCGTTCAGGCGTTCGATTATTGAAAAAGTGGTCTCCACTCCCAAATCGGCTGCAATCAAAATCTCCTCCAATTTTTCCAGCAGTTGGTCGTCAACTTCATACTGATTTTTTACCAGCTTGACGATTTCGTCAACCAGACCCGCGCGAGTTTTGCTCAATCCTTTTTTAAATTTGTCCAGTAGCGATTTCATGTCTCAGATAGCCAATGTTTGTTCATTTGCCTTTCTGCTGATTTTGTCCGCAGCAATTTTACAGCGCTCCACAGATAACTCAAAGATGACACCGTGATCATGCCAACGCTGATCCAGAGGAAAGGCCATTTGACCGCCTCCAGGCGCAGCATAAATGAAAGTAAAACCACTGCCAGGCCGACCACAGTGACTTTACCGATTTTGTTGGATTCCACCACGATTTTTAATTTGAAAACAAAAAACAGTCCCATCAATAAAATCGCCAGGTCGCGCGCGGCGATGAGAACCACGTACCAGACCGGCAGCGCTCTAAGCGCGATCAAGATGAACGCAAATGTAATCACACCAATTTTATCTGCCAATGGATCTAAAATACGGCCGAGGTCGGAGCGCTGATTCAATTTGCGCGCCAGGTGTCCATCCAAGAAATCCGTAGCCACGGCGATGAAAATGGTGACCAGCGCCAGCGCATCTCCAAACTGAGTTTGCCGTTGCAAAAAATAAATGATCGGTAAAAGCAGTACGATTCTTGAAATGCTTAAAATATTCGAAATGTACTTAATTTCGGCAAACTTCAAAATGGCTTCCTGTTTAGGTTGCATTAATTTTTAGGTCAATCTCAAATTATTAACATTTCTCACGTCTGTTCGGATCATAGAATACTCTCGCTGTCACTCAGAATGAATCTTTAAAATTTTCAGCATAGGTGTCACTTCAACTCACATTGAGCAGAACGATTAAGATGCTTCCAGCCTGCACCGAGCCGTTTTCGGAGCAGGACAATTTGGTGCTGTCCAGGAAAGAGAGCCCGCGACCGAAGAATGACAAAATGGAAAGTTTTCGGTCAGTCATTAATTATTTATTTCCTCAAAAACAATTTTACGATATCAAAAATCAAAGCGGGGTGTTTGAACAGCGCAGTCTTAAAGATGTTGACCAGCGTCCGCTTTTCAGGTTGTAATTTCAACATGGCGGCCGCGGTTTGATTCAAATCCTCATCCGTCAATTTGTAGATGGCTTTTTTGATTTGATACAGCCTGTCATGATTTTTACCTTGGGCCTTCTGCCATTCGTCGGCGTATTGTTGCAATTTTGATTCGCTCACATTGTTTTCAGCTACAGCTTCCGCCGCCAGTGTACCGGCGATGCGGCCTGCAATCATGGCAGTGACAATGCCGCCGCCGCTCACCGGATTCACCTGGTGTGCCGCATCCCCCACCAGCATGAGACCGTTTGTTACGATTTGGTTCAATGTTTTGGCGCAGGGCACCCCACCGACCACGGTGTACAACACCGCGGCATGCGGAAAACGACGTTCGATAAATTCCAGCAGGTATCTTTTGGCGGATTTAAATCGGGCAAATTCTCCAGAAATGCCCAGCCCCACGTTGGCGACGTTTTCACTTTTGGGAAAAACCCACAAATACCCTCCGGGGGCGACATCCTGGCCAAAATAAAAGTAGATGTATTTGGGATCGACCTGAATGTTAGATAGGGTCATCTGCAAACAGCTTTCCAGATCCTTCACCTTGATGTTCGTTCTCAAACCGGCCCACCTGCCAACGCGCGATTCCACGCCATCTGCCGCGATGACGATTTTAGATTTAATTTCATAATCCTCTCCCAAGTGCTGCACTTTGACCCCCGCCACGGTGCCGTTGGATTTCAACACATCGTAAACGTACGCTTTGGTCATCACCTCCACGCCGTGCATGCTGGCCATCTGCATGAGATCGTAATCGAAGATCTTGCGGTCCAGAATGTAGCCGCGATTGTTTTTGCTTTCAACTGCCACTTCTTGGCCATCGGGGGACACAAACACCACGCCTTCAATAACGTTGGCGATCCATTTCGTTTTTGGTTCAACCACAGTTTTCAGGCCGGCTTCGCCCACCGCTTCAGCGCAGCGCACCGGCACCCCGACTTCGCGGTCTTTTTCCAGAAGCAAAACCCGGGCGCCCTTTTCAGCCGCATGTTTGGCTGCCCAGGCGCCACCCGGACCGCCGCCCACTACTATGCAGTCATAGCTTGTCCGCATTCGATCTCCGTATTGACCGTTGCCGGCGCCAGCGTTTCTACCGGGCAAATCCACACACACAGCATGCAATCGATGCAGTGCTGATTGATGAAAATCCGAGCTTCAAATAAATCGATGGCATCCACCGGGCACACCGCCACACACGCACCACAAAAATCGCATCTATCGTTTTTTACGTAAATCAATTCTACCTCATCGCTTCACACTGACAATCTGGGATAATCCACACCAAATCTCAACTTGTAGTAAGCTCTTGAAAATAAGTACAATCCCGCCAAAATGAAAAAATAAGTATTGGAGTCCAATTCCAATTTGTATTTGATGCATATCGCGATAGCAAATAACAAAACAGGAAACTTGATAGCTCGCTGTATATCCTCCGGTCGCAATTTTACTACCGCCCACACAAAAAATGGAATGGACAAAAATGCCGGGTAAAAAGCCAGCTCGTCTTGCATGATAAACGCGACGACTACGACAAGGATGGTCAATATCAGTCCCACATAGGCAGTGGTTTTGATGCCCAGCTTCGCACCAACTGTCTGGCCTTCAGAGGTGTCCTTTTCTTTTTCTGGCAGTGTACTGAACAAATAAACCGCAGCCACAGCCGCCACATACGGGATGGCACGGAGTATCAGCTCTTGTTTTAAAAGGCCGTTGATCATCCAGCCGCTGCTGAATAACAACAGCGCCCACACAAGATTGGTCACCAAACCCCAAATGGGTTTTTGCTTCCAGTGAAAGGGTTCAAAATTGTAAGCAATTCCCATGATAAATAAAATAGCCAGACTCAAAATGCCGAATTTCACAGATGCATCAAATGCCAGAATTAAGGCAATCAGCGTAAGCATGCCGGATTCGATGTAAGCCACTCTGGCGGGCAGATGCTCCTGGCCGATCAAATGCCACTTGCCCTTTTTGGATCGTGGGGATGGCTCCTTCACCTGCTGTAAGATAAATACCGCGCCCATGAGTAGTGTTAAAATGAAGCCAACCCACAACAGCTGTCCCGGTTCGGCAGTCAATATTTGATTGCTCAACCCGGAGTTTTCCGAGGCATGCGCGGCTTTGTTTTGGACAAAAAATCCAGCCAGATAGATGGTCCACACCGCAAAGAAAAGCGTGGGCTTGAGAATGAAAAGATAATCAAAGGGTTTTAATATTCGTTTCAAAGATTCGTGATTTTTGGAGTTACTTTGTTGTTTCATTTTGCAATTTTTCTGGTTTCTCGTTAGATACAAGTGGATATTCGCCGGTGAAACAAGCGGTACAAAATCCTTTTTCTTTGGTGGAAATCGCGTTTACCATACCTTCGAGAGAGAGGTATCCCAAACTGTCCACGCCCAGATACTGCCGGATTTCCTCAGTGGATTTGTTGAAAGCAATGAGCTCTTCCTCAGTTGGAAAATCCATTCCATAAAAACAAGGTGAAATGATCGGTGGTGAGCTCACCCGCACGTGCACTTCGCGGGCGCCGGCGCGTTTCACCATTTTGGCCAGTTGTTTAAGCGTGGTGCCGCGGACGATGGAGTCGTCAACGATCACCACCCGTCGGTCTTTTAGCACCCCTTCGATGGCATTGAATTTAACGCGCACATTGAAGTCGCGTCCCTTTTGCTCCGGATGAATAAAAGTTCGGCCCACGTAATGATTCCGAATCAAACCGATCTCAAATTTGATGTTCGTGCGACCGGCATAGCCCAGGGCTGCGGTGTTGGATGAGTCCGGCACCGAGATCACGATGTCGGCGTCCACGGGATGTTCCTCAGCGAGATTTTTACCTAATTTACGGCGTGCCCGGTCCACGTTCTCATCAAATATTTTGCTGTCCGGCCGTGAAAATAGACATACTCGAAAATGCAGGCCTTGCGCTCAGCCTTTTCTGCCAGCCGGTGGGATTGTACACGGTCTTTATTTAAAACTAAAATTTCTCCAGGTTCGATTTCCCGCAGGTATTCAGCGCCGATTAAATCCAATGCACACGATTCGGAAACGATAAAATAGCAGTCTTCCATTTTGCCCAGGCACAGCGGCCGCCAACCTCGGGGATCGCGGATACCGATCAATTTATTGCGCGTCATCAGCACCATGGAATACGCTCCTTGTAGTTGGCTAAACGCATCCTGGATTCTTTCCATCAGACTATTTTTTTGAGAACGTGCCATCAAATGCAGCACGATCTCCGTGTCGGTGGTGGATTGAAAGATTGCCCCCTCAGCAACCAGTCGAAGGCGCACGGATTTTGAATTCACTAAATTTCCATTGTGAGAGATCGCCAGGGGCCCTTCCTTGAAATTGACAAGAAACGGCTGCGCATTGTGCAGCATGGTTGAGCCGGTGGTGGAATAGCGATTGTGACCGATGGCGATGTGCCCTTTTAATCCTTCCAAAAGGGAGATATCTGAAAAAGCTTCGTTTACCAGCCCCATTCCCACATGGCGAAACAGGTTTTCCCCGTCACTGGAAACGATGCCGGAGCTTTCCTGGCCGCGGTGCTGCAGCGCATACAATCCCTGATACGCAAAAATAGCGGCGTCCGGATGACCGCAAACGCCGACGATACCGCAATTCGACTTCGGTTTGTCGAAGTCATGCTTTATTGCTTTCACACTGCTAACTCACATCATTTTTATGATCAAAACCGCGAGTCCAATCCCTAAAATATCTGCTATTAAATCCTTGTAGCTGGCATGCCCTTTTTTACCTTTCCAGTCGTAAATTTCCTTTGACAGCCCAAGTGTGAACGCCGCGCCGCCACCCACAAAAAGAGACTCCTTTTGCGAGGCGTCGAACGGTTCCCGCATGACCGCAAAGCCCAAACCGGTGATAAATGCGCTGGCCAAAAAATGCTGAATCTTATCCTTTCCAAAATAGGCATCTGTCTTTTGAGTGGTATCCTGGCTCACTGAAGATAAGACTTCTTTTGCATGGCGGGTGGTTATTTTCTCTTCACAATTTAGATTATCCGTATCAATGAATAAACTCATCAACCAGATGAATGAAAAGAACAGACCGATATTTTTACAGAATCTGCGATCAGGCAAACGCATTTGGATTCAGAATCAAATAAATGAGCAGTCCCGCGATTGCGAAAGGTGCAACAAATCTAATGAAAAAAGCAAAAGCCCGCCAGGGGCTGCGAAATAAGAATAGAGGCAATAACAGTATTTTCATTTTGATTGACCACTCTTCTTTAAATTCAGGATACCCCTGGCTGATTTCTTCTGCTGCCTTCTTGACCCCCCATTTCCAGCCTACAAATGTAGCAACACCCAGCGAGCCAATAATGAGAGAATATTGACCAAACAATAAATTCATCAAATCCAAAAAACCATAGGAGCGTCCTTCAATTGTCATTATGCTGGAAAGCCAATCAACCGAGCCAAGACTGAGCGCTGCCGGTATTCCGGCAATAAATGCGCCTATTCCAGACACCCATACGGCTTTTTTTCTTGACCATTTTAACTCATCAATAAAATAAGCCGCCGGCACTTCAACGATTGAAATTAAAGAGGTTACTGCCGCAATTGCCAATAAAATAAAGAAACCGGTGCCAAAAAGATTGCCTAAAAATATCTCATTGAAAATATTCGGCAGCACGACAAATATTAATCCAGCCCCCATGGTTGGTTTTAATCCGACCGCAAACAGGGCTGGAAATATGGCCAGTCCCGCCATCAAAGCGATGAGTGTATCCAGAGCGCAAACCCAGGATGCTGCGCTGATGATATTTTCCTTTTTGGATAAATAACTACCATAAGTGATCATGGTACCCATTCCCAAACTCAATGAGAAAAACGCCTGACCGACAGCCGCGATTACTCCACGTCCGGTAAGTTCAGCCCATTTAGGCTTTAAGTAAAAGGTCAATCCAGCTTCTGCGCCTGGCAAAGTGATTGATCGAACAACTAACAACACCAGAATCGCTAAAAGTACCGGCATGAGAATCTTGGACCACCGTTCAATTCCAGCCTTCACACCTCCAAACAAAATTAACATGGTTAAAATCATGAAAGTCCCATGCAAACCAATTGAAGCCACCGGGTTGGCGACAAAATGAGTAAAAACCTGTGCGATTTCATCTGAAGTGAGCTGGGTAAAAGCGCCGCTAGCGGTTTTAAAAATATACCCCAGGGTCCAGCCTGCAACCACACTGTAAAAGGAAGAAATGCCCCAACCGGTTAATACGCCCAATAATCCTAAATATTTCCAGCCGCTGCGTGGTGCAAGCGCATCGTACATTCCCACGGGGTTTCTTGTAGTATGACGACCTAAGGCTAATTCCGAGATCATAACAGCGAGACAAATCAAAGCAATGCTGGCAAGATAAACCACCACAAATGCCGCTCCGCCATTTTGACCAGCCGTAGTCGGAAATCGCCAGATGTTACCAAGTCCTATGGCCGATCCGGCGCCAGCTAAAATAAAACCCAACTTTGAAGACCAAATTCCACGTGCGGTATTCGTCGAATTCATAGATTTTTCCCTCCGTCAATAATAATCGTTTACCCGCTCTACAACTACTTCAGGTTTTCGGTTTTATTCAAAACTTCATTGTAAATGACAAACCCAAAACTGGATATTTTTTACGCGTGCCGCCGGCCTCCGAGATGGCACCAATTCGTAAAGCGAGATCCGGCCCTGTGTCAAAATCATAAAGATGCGCGTCGATGTAGGCATCTAACATGCTGAGAAGTGTGAAGCCGCCGATTAACCAGTACATCAGATTTCTTTTATCCGTGTAAAACTCTTTGCTCACAGAACCGCTATCGCTATTTGTAGCCTTATTGTTATAATAAAAGGAAAGTCCAATTAAAAAACTCTCGGTTGAAAAAACAAGTAAAGATTTTATTTTTTGCTCGTTATACCACTGACCCCAGCCGGGGAAGGCGAGAGATCTCAAAACAGCCCCCTTGGGAGATTTTTTTTTCTTCTTGGTCACCTCGAATCTGGTGGTATCCTGATTTGAAATCTCATTTCGAAAACGGCTATATTTGGGGACTTCTTTGCCAGCACAAAGCACAGACAAATTATTTACCAATAAAAGAATGACAACTAAAACAAACAATTTCATTTATCATTAATCAATTTGAGACGAACGATTGGCAAGGCTGTTAGTGAGCATCGAAGATTCAGCATGAAAAAGGATGAATTTGAGGGACATTTTGATCAGTCTTCAATTTCCTCAAAATCCGCATCTTCAACATCTTGATTGTCCAAATTTAAAGAAGACTTTTTTTTACGTGTCCCTTTCACCTGAATCTTATTATCAAATGCATTTAAAATGTTATTGACAATCTTATAGATAAAATAAATGATAAGTCCCCAAAAAAGCAATCTGAATAACATCGACATACTTATGACTATTTTATCGGTGAATAATATTGTGTGCCAGAGATGGGTCGCATAATTTGAGCAACCAATTCTTCAAAATCTTCTTCGTGATTGACAAAATCGATTTTAGAAGAATTGACAATTAGCAACGACGAATCTTTGTAATTAAAGAAAAATTGATTATAGGCTTCATTCAAAGCTCGGATATATTCATCTGAAATATTTTTCTCGTAATCCCGACTGCGATTTTTGATGTTAGCCAGCAACCGTTCGGTACTCGATTGCAAATAAATCACCAGATCGGGACGCACGATATCCTGCTCCAGCATGGATGCGATTTTATCGTACAGATACAACTCACGATCTTCAAGTGTCAGAGAAGCAAAAATTCTATCTTTCGCAAAAATATAGTCTGTAATCAGCAATTCATAAAACAGCTCTCTTTGCGGAATATCCTGTTGTTGTTTATATCTGCTCAACAAAAAAAACAGTTGAGTCGGGAAAGCGAATTGTTGAGGATTTTCATAGAAATCCTTCAAAAAAGGATTTTCTTCGTATTGTTCCAATAATTGCTTGGCATTAAAGCGGTCAGCCAGTTTGTTTGCCAGACTGGTTTTTCCTACTCCAATAACTCCTTCGATGGCAATATATTGAAGCCGCAAAAAGCACCTCTTTATTTAATAGATTGCATACTCATCTTTGGGCAAAAACACTTCTACTCGACTCGCATCCGGGACGTTTGTGAACAACTCACGAATGCGCAGAAAATGAGGCGGAACTCTAAATTCCGGCACGATTTCATTCAACGGCAATAAAACAAATTTTCTTTTTTCAACCTCGGTATGTGGAATCTGCAAATCGTAGGAATTTATTTTCGTTTTCCCCCAGTAAAGAATATCGATGTCGATGGTTCTAGGCCCCCAGTGAATGATTCGAATTCGGCCCAATTTCTTTTCAATATTTTGTATTTTTTTTAAAAACGTGTCGGGGGTATGGGTGGTAGAAAGTTGTACCACGACATTTAAAAAATCGCTCTGTTTTACATGGCCTACCGGCTCTGATTCATAAACAGAAGAATGATCAACAATTTTTGTGTCCTCTAATTGAGCGAGTTTTCTTAATGCTGCCCGCAAGTAAAATAATCGATCGCCGACGTTCGAACCCAGAGAAACAAAAACGTGATCACAATTCATTTATGTAAGAATCTTTCGTGCGCACGATTTCCACTTCAATACCATCTTGAATGCCGCGAATGGGCGCGTGCGGTTTGCGCACTCGTACCACTAATTCGGGAATTTCAAAAGCGTGCATCAATTGCCTGGCAATTTTTTCAGCCATGGTTTCGACCAACAAGTAGCGATCCCTTAATACAACCGATTTAACCTTCTCATAAACCGATGTCAAATCGATGGTGTCTTTCAATTTATCCGTTTTGGATACGTGCAGTGCGTCCACTTTTATTTCCACATCCACTTCAAATCTTTGTCCAATTTCTCTTTCTTCATCCCAGACACCATGAAAGGCATGGAAAGTCATATTTTTCAGTTTAAGGGTATCTTTTGTCATCGAATTGCACTAAAATAAAAAGGCGATCACGACGCCTTTTTAGTGAAAAAAATCAGCTCAAGTCCCAATTTTTCATAATCAGACGAATATATTAAAATATAAATTCTTTGTCAAGATAAAAAAAGGCCGCCTGTCAGCGACAAACGGCCTTGATTTTGCTTTAGAGGAGGGATTAATACATGCCACCCATTCCGCCACCGCCCGGAGGCATGCCAGGCATGGGTTTCTCTGGTTCGGGTTTTTCAACGATAGTTGTTTCCGTCATCAGCAGAAGCCCGGCCACACTGGCGGCATTTTCTAACGCCACGCGGGTGACTTTGGTGGGATCAATGACGCCGTCTTTCAGCAAGTCACCATAGCTATCTGTATCAGCATTATAGCCAAAGTTAACATCGCTATTTTCTTTTATTTTTTGTACGACGATGGATCCTTCCTGGCCAGCGTTATTTGCAATCTGACGCAGAGGCTCTTCCAGAGCACGTAAAACGATTTCGGCGCCGATTTTCTCATCTCCGGATAATTTCAACGCTTCGACCGCTGGAATCGAACGTACCAGAGCCACACCACCGCCAGGTACGATGCCTTCTTCCACTGCGGCGCGAGTGGCGTGCAGAGCGTCTTCCACACGAGCTTTCTTTTCTTTCATCTCCACTTCAGTGGCCGCCCCCACTTTTAATACCGCCACACCGCCAGCCAGCTTGGCCAGGCGTTCCTGCAGTTTTTCTTTGTCGTAATCTGAGGTGGAACTTTCAATCTGTTTTTTAATTTGGCTGATTCGACCTTTGATATCTTCGGTGCTGCCTGCGCCTTCCACGATGGTCGTGTTGTCTTTATCGAGGGTGACTCTTTTGGCCGTACCCAGATCCGCCATGGTGGCATTTTCCAACTTAAAGCCGGCTTCTTCAGATATAACCCGACCGCCGGTTAAGATGGCGATATCCTCTAACATGGCTTTACGACGGTCGCCAAATCCAGGCGCTTTGACTGCAGCCACTTTCAGCGTACCACGAAGTTTGTTAACCACCAATGTCGCCAGGGCTTCGCCCTCTAAATCTTCCGCGATCACCAGCAACGGTTTGCCCATTTGCGCCACTTTTTCCAGAATCGGCAGCAGGTCTTTCATGACGCTGATCTTTTTGTCGTGAATCAGAATCATGGGATCTTCTAATTCCACTTCCATGGACTCCGGGTTGGTGACGAAGTACGGAGAAAGGTAACCTCTGTCGAATTGCATACCTTCCACTACTTCGAGAGTGGATTCGGTGCTTTTGGCTTCTTCAACGGTGATCACGCCATCCTTTCCAACTTTTTCCATGGCATCTGAAATATCTTTCCCGATGGTCATATCGTTGTTTGCTGAAATCGCACCGACCTGAGCAATTTCTTCTTTGCCAGGAATCGGTTTGCTTATTTTTTTTATATTTTCGATGGTCGCCGCTACCGCTTTGTCGATTCCACGTTTTAAATGCATGGGGTTGGAACCAGCGGTAACGTTTTTCAGTCCCTCACGGAAAATGGCCTGTGCCAAAATGGTAGCGGTGGTAGTGCCGTCGCCAGCAATGTCACTGGTTTTCGACGCCACTTCTTTTACCATTTGCGCGCCCATATTTTCAACGGGATCTTCCAGCTCAATTTCTTTCGCAACAGTGACACCATCTTTGGTAACGGTGGGTGCACCAAACTTCTTATCGATAACCACATTTCGACCCTTGGGTCCTAATGTGACTTTCACTGCTTCCGCAAGCCGATCTACACCTAATTTTAAGGCAGAACGTGCTTCCGCACTAAAATCAATTAATTTTGCAGACATATTGTTTGTACCTCCTTACTTAATATTTTCATGTCAATTTTTGTTCACAATAAATAATTACACGATCGCCAAAATATCGCTTTCGCGCATGATTAAATACTCTTCTCCATCGACTGTGACTTCGGTTCCCGCATATTTTCCATACAGAACCCGATCACCTTTTTTGACTTCCATTTCAACTTTATTGCCGGCCTCATTGATTTTACCGGGACCTACAGCCACTACTTCGCCTTCTTGAGGCTTTTCTTTTGCCGTATCAGGGATGATGATGCCACCCTGTTTTTTTTCTTCCGGATCGATTGCTTTCACGATCACGCGATCTGCTAATGGTTTTATATTCATATATTCACCTCCTTTTAATATAGGTTCAATTATTAGCACTCAAGACGGTAGAGTGCCACTCGGACGGCTGAATATATTGAATTTAAATTAAAAAGTCAAGTTAATTTTTTTTCTTATTTACTCACGGAATGACTTACACAAAATCCGCAGAAGTTCTACAATTCCAAGTAGTTGAATGACTACTCACTCTCAATTTACGATTTACTTCTGAGCATTTTTAGTCACACACCCTTAATACAGCATTTGTTGACAGATCTTAAAATAGTCTGTCATTTGGATAAAATTTGATTCATGGCGGTAACCAGCAATTTGTCTTCGGATGGCAGAACGGTACGAAAATCAAAATACAATTTATTTTCGCGAATGTAGCCGATAATGGGCGGGTCGTGCAGGCGGAATAATTTAGCCAACCGATCCACCGGTGTGGTTGTAGATTGGATGCTGACAGCCTGACTGGGAATTTCCTCCAGAGGCATGGCGCCACTGCCGATCTGAATGACGCTTTCTTCTAATTTGACTTGATATTGATGGTCAATTTTCGTTGAAAGACTCTTTAGTACGTTTTGTGCTCGCTTATTCAAACGGCTTTTTTTCTCAGTCAACATGGCCAGCACTTTATTTAGGGATAATAGCTTTTCCTCATTAAAGTACAATTTCAAAGTAGATTCCAAAGCGGCGAATATCAGTTTGTCGCAACGCAACGCACGCATTAACGGATTCGACTTGATGGCCTCGATATATTTTCTTTTCCCTACGATGAGGCCGCACTGCGGACCGCCAAGCACTTTATCGCCGCTAAAGGTGATGATATCGATGCCTTTTTCGACACTTTCCCAGACAATGGGTTCATAAGGCAGACCATATTTTTGTAAATCGACGAGAACGCCACCGCCCAGGTCATGAAAAACCGGCACACCGTGTTTTTCTCCAAGCTTGACCAAATCCGACAATTCCACATCCTGAGTGAAGCCTTGTACGCGATAATTGGACGGGTGAATGGCACTGATTAATCCGGTCTGTGCAGACAGAACTTTCGCATAATCCTTCAAATGCGTTTTATTGGTGGTACCCACTTCTTTCATGATGGCGCCGCTTTTTTCCATCACCTCTGGTATTCGAAAGGAACCGCCGATTTCAATTAGCTGTCCACGCGAAACCACCGCTTCTTTTCCAAAACTTAACGTATTCAAAGTGATCAAAACCGCCGCAGCGTTGTTGTTGACTACACAGGCTGCTTCAGCACCGGTGAGTTCACACAACAAGTCTTCCACGTGTGCCGTGCGGTTTCCTCGTTTGCCTGTTGCCAAATCAAGCTCCAGGGCACAATACCCCTCCGCAACACGCAGTAAATCTTCTTTGACTTGTTCGCTCAAGGGTGCCCGGCCCAGACCTGTGTGCAAAATGATTCCCGTGGCATTTATGACGCGCTTCAGTCGTGTCTGAAACATTTCCGTTAAATACGCGGCAATGCGGCCGACGACTTCCTGCAACATCGCGTCTCTGGATTTATCGGTTTGGGGGTTTTTTAATATTTCAGATTTATATTTTTCGAGTTGCTGCTGTGTGACGGAATGGATTAGCCTGTGGGAATATTTCGAAGTCAGTGATTTGATCTCGTCCTGCTCCAAAACCTGATTGACGGGCGGAATTTTTGATAATCTATTTTGGATTTCAGGCTTCATCAATTTTTGTTAAAAAAAGAGGCAATTCAAACGTTATTAGAAAATCTTGAAACCGTCTCATCTGTCGCGCCCAGGCAATACAGCAAACCCAACAAATTTGAGTTGGTGAGCCGTCCGTCTGCCACTTTTTGCAGCCATTCGCTGGCATTGAACGCGATACCCAAGCCGGCGTTTTTGAGCATAATTTCATCGTTGGCGCCGTCTCCCACGGCGACGATTTCTTCACGAGTGAGGCCCTCTTTTTCAGCCAGCTCTTCAACAATTTTGCCTTTGGTTTCACGATCGATGATTCTACCTTTTATTTTACCCGTAAGTGCGTCGTGCTTAATTTCAAGATCGTTTGCAAAAACGTAATCGAAACCCAATTGCTCTTTCAGTTTATTGGCAAAATAAGTAAAGCCGCCAGAAATGAGCGCCAACTTGAATCCCATGGCTTTTAAAGTAGAAATTAATTCGTAAGTCCCGGTGGTTAACTGCATGGCCTCCCCCACCTCTTCCAAAACGGTGAGCGGCAAACCTTTTAGCAGTTGTACACGTTCCTGCAGCGCTTGTTTAAACTCAATCTCTCCGGCCATGGCGCGATGTGTGATGGCCGAAACTTTCTCCCCAACCTGGGCAAATTTCGCTAACTCATCAATTATCTCGCCTTCGATGATGGTGCTGTCCATGTCAAACACCACTAACCGCCGGCGCTGGCGAAACGGGCTGTCCGGCTGAATGATGGTATCGAAGCCGACTTCATCGCAGGTTCGTTGAATGACGTCTTTTAAAATCGACAAATCGCGCAATTCCGAGGCATCCACCAGCATTTCCAGCGCCACAAATTCACCGCGTGCCAGATGGTGCATTCTTTCTACGTTCACCCGAAAATTGGCTAACGTGTTGGTGATGGCTTTCAGAATACCAACTTTATCCCGGCCGATGATGGTGAATACCTGTAAATTTTTTTTTGCGGAACTAAAAGAGGCAGAGGCATCAACCAGGTTGACGTTCACCTCCAAAGACAGAGACTGCACATTTTGCTGCAAGCGATTAAAAGCCTGTTGCGGCGCTTCTGTTTCATCCACCGGCTCGGTGACCATGAACAAAACGAAGACACCGTGCACAGCGTTTTGTTCAACCGCCACGATATTGAGTTTTGAGTCAGTAACCACGGTGCAGATATCGGCTATGAGATAGGGTTGATTTCTGCCGAAAGTGGTTAATACCAAATATTTCTTTGCCCTGTGCATGTTGTTTTTTCGATTTTAAATTCATTTGTCTGAAGCGCATTTTATAAAAAAATCAACAAATTGTCAAGCGATTAAATAAAACATATCCTCCTTTGGATTCAAATCCCCTGTTCGTAAATCATTTTTTTAATATGAATATTCAGTTAATAAAATAGCCTTCGACTCCGTTCTGGCGGAAGCGATTATTCATGGGGAGTCCCGAAGTTAATTCGGGAAATCCTGATAACTCTTTAATAACCAACCAAAACAGATTTTCAATTGGTCATTCCTACTTTTAACGAAAATAAAAAAGGCCAGTGTTTAAAACACTAGCCTTTGAGGAGGAGGAAAGAGTGTTGGAAGTAAATTTCAATTGATTGTTTTTTTGACTAAATTACTTTGACTGGATCGATAAATTAAATAGCCACCCCAAACGATGACCGTCAACGGCATCAACAAACTGGACAGCCATGCATCGGCGGTATTCAAGAATACAAAGCCAGAAAAAATCACCAAGATAAGCGCGGGGATTTTGGCCCAATCCAGTCCGTTTTTTTCGTTTCGGATAAAATAGAGCAATGTAAAGGTCAGGCCAATGCCCAGGAAGAAAAGTCCACCCGCCAAATCATGATAGCGATATGGCAACATGTTAATTAACACCATGATGCCAAACGTAAATGTCACGCCGGCCGGAATCAACCATCCCCACTGGTTTTGTTCGCGCACGAATCCATAGAAAAATAACGCGCTCAATTCCCAAAAAAATAACAAGCCGAGGAAATCGTGTAGAGCAAGGTGAGTGGTATTCACCAATATCGCCGCACCCAGGAAAGCAAATATCGCCGCAAAAATCAACGCCCCCCATGATTGCGTTCTACGAAATCGTCTAAAAAAATAAACACCGGCTGCCCCAAAAAACAGCGCAAAGATGATTTCTGATTCTACAAAAAACAAACGGAAATTCAGAAAAAGATTCGCTATTCCCAAAAGAATTAAAGCAAAGCCAATAATTAAACTATTTTCTTTATGATGCATCGTATTTTACAGGAAATTTGCACATTCGCAATCCACTTAATTTATGTAATTAAACGAGAATAACGCAGGGATGTTTCAATTCAAAACACCTTTGTAAAAATGAGTGAAAATATGTTCTTAAAAAATATAATTCACTTCTAATCCGACGATAGTATTCTGGGAATTTGCACTTTCATCTTTCCGACTGCGGTCATCATCCATATTGGCCAGCACCGTTAAACGCCAGCGGTTGGAAATGTTCCAGGTTAAAAATAGCAAAATAGAGTTGATGTTTCTATCGGTGTACAGATTGAAGCTTTCGATATCCCGAACATTGGCATTGGGATATCTTTGTAAAAGAAAAGATTCCTGCAAATTAAACATAATGCCATCGATCTGAAAAAATTCCACCGCCAGCGTAGGGCCAAATTTATAATAATCTTCAAAGGCAATGCTGGTGGAAGCAGCCAACGCATTCGGCGCCAGGCGATTATCGAATGGTTGATTTTTTAACCGACTGTAGTAGAAGCCCGGTCGAATTTCCCAGTCCGAGCCAAGTTTAAAGTACAGCTTGGGCTCGATCTCCCATAACAAATAATCGGGTAAGCTACGCGTATTGATAAATTTGTAATCTCGTTTGGTGATGGAACCGTCTATGTCCATTCCCAGGAAGTCGCTGAATGGCAGTCTGATTTCTCCTCTAAAATAATTTTCAAAAAAATCCTGAAAGGTAGTGGTAGTATCTAAATGCGCTTTAGTGTAATCGCGAAAACGCAATTCATCTTCAAAGGAAAAACGGGCGTCTTCGCTGAACGACTGAAACCATTCAAAATCGATTCGATTTTCGCGATAGTCGTTCACTTGAAATTTTGGATAAGTTCGTTGAATGTTTCGAAAATCCACGCCGAAATAAGAACCCAGTCCAATATCCAAGCGCGTATATCCTCGAATAGTATTGTCGAAATAATTGGGATAAGTCTGGTTTTCTTTATCGTATCTTCTAAACAAAAATTCATCTTCGATGTCGATGTTGATGGGGCCAATCCGTTTAAACTGAAACGTGAGCGTGGAAATATTCTGAATGAATTTTATATCCCCATCCCGATAAAATGAATTGCCCTCAAACTGATTTTCAAATCTCCACTGCGTATTGTCACCCAGGGGATTGGTTATCCTCAAATTGGCTTCACCCAAAAGATAATCGCGACTGTATTTGAAAAACGTGTATCCTTGAATGGCACTTTGGGAGTTAGAATAATAATCAAATGTCAGACGGATGCCGGTATAAGGGTTACCGCTTCCCTGGTTCCCCAGGCCATCCAGCGTGGTAGTGTCATCCTGATCTCGCGCAATTTGGAACTTCAGTTGCCAGAGATCGACTCCCGTGCTCAATTCTCTTGACCACTTAAATTTCTTTCCGCTACTCTCGACTGCCGTTGTAAATGCCTCGGGCTGCCCACTGGTTTCACCGATTTGCAAGTCGTCATCGGGCTTGAGTAGGGCCCAGATGGTTTCCAGCCAGATGACGGCCATGTTAAAATCGTTCTTGGCGGCGAAATTTTCCGCCTCTTTTTTTAATCGAACAATTTCCTTCAAAAGCACGGGATCTTTTAATTTGTCCGTATTGCCTCTTATCCATCGTTTTAATCTCAACATTTCAATGGCATAGTAGGTTTCATCGCCCCACTCATCTTCCGAAAGCGAATCGGTCAAGTTTAAGCTGCCATCAAGGTGCTTTTGTTGACCGTACACCCGACTGTTTATGGCCACAAACAATACCAGACCAA